>JACROP010000029.1 GCA_016214385.1 Nitrospirota bacterium | reverse complement strand
ATCACTCCTGCAATGATGCCTGACCTTCCAAGCCTCTTACTAAAGCCTGCTTTGGCTATGACAGCGCCGGCTATGCCATGGGTAATTGAGTCCATCTCTCCTTAAGCCCCTTTTAAAAATGTAAAGTTATTTTACCACAATGAAAGAACCACAGCATTTGGTCTTGACAAGGCCAATATACCCTGATAGATTGTATCATTGTCAGGGCCAGGCCATGGAAGAAAAAAAATATATAGAAAAAAGGAAATATTCGAGATATGCAGTAGAAGGCGTTACCGGGAATCTGCTTTTTGCCACCAATGTCAGGATAATAAATATCAGCACAAGTGGCGTAGCTATTGAATCAACACGAAGGGTGGACATTAACAGGGAATATATCCTGAGGTTCGAGTATAAAGGAAATAAAGTAAGCCTTAAATGTGCGGTTATGTGGTCTTTTCTCTATGGCATGGAAAAAAATGAAAAAGGAGAAACAATTCCCATATACAGAGCAGGAATGCAAATCTCAGAAGAGCAGAATGAAAAAATAAACACTCTTATGAAGTTCATCGAGGAACACAGACTGGAGCGTCTTGAGAGGAGGCTATCAGGGATAAGATTTAAAATCGTGGCCGACAAGATTGCAGAATTGTCTTGCCCGCAGAATTACAGGATAAAGAAGCTCAGCATCGGAGGCATGCTGATTGAATCAGATACAGGCCTTGAAAAGGAAACCAGATATCCAATGGAGATACACCTCGATGGGGAAATTATCAGGGTAATAGGGAGGGTTGTACACTGCACACAGGTAACTCTGGAGCACCATATAAGATATGATATTGGAATAGAGTTCATTGAGATTACTGAAAAGGACAGAAACATACTGAACAATTTCCTGAAGAACCTGTAATAATTGTAATACAGTGTGTCCATGACATCATAAATCATAGAGACGCACTGCCTTTTCTTTTAATTGCTGAAAATGATGCAGATGTAAATGTGAGAGAAATCGTCAAAGGCGCAATTCAGAATATCCAGCCGCTGCCTTAATTTTTATTTAATGCCAGGTTGATTTTTTATAGGCAAATGTGTCATTATAAGTATAAAGTTTCAGAAGTTTTTGAACTGGTAAGGCCACAAAGACTTTTAGCTTTGTGGCCTTTTTTATTAAGGTGGAGTTTCTGAGGCTTTAGTTTGTAAGTAAGGAGGTAAAAAGAAATGGCTAATGGAACAGTAAAGTGGTTCAATGAATCCAAGGGTTTTGGCTTTATAACAAGCGAAGACGGCAGTGATGTTTTTGTCCACTATTCTTCCATCCAGAGCAATGGATTCAAGTCCCTTGCCGAGGGTGACTCAGTCAGCTTTGATACTGAAAAGGGACCGAAAGGCCCCAAGGCAATCAATGTAGTGAAGCTGTAATTGACAATATCCCCCCTGCTACGGCACTGCAGGGGGGATATTTATTTTAGAGGAAATAATGACTAAAAGAAATAATTATGCTGCAAAGGTGGCATTAAAAAGGCAAAGCAGGTTTGCTGCCGGTCTGGTTTCGGACCGCTTTCCTAAAGTTTCAGGCATTGTAATTCATATGACATATTATCAGAAAGGAGCAAATCCTGTTCTTATGCTGCGTACTGTAAATATCTTCCCTGCCTCTTATGCCTATTTTAAGATGGATTGCATGATAAAAGGCTGTGATGGGGGCGGTTTCGACCTGACTTTTGTAATTGCCGACATGGTTAAAACCCATAAGAAGGTGAAAAAGGGGGCTCTTGTTTGTCGTGGAAAAACCGATACCCATTCTTCTGACCATGCAAGTATTGAGTATGACATCGCGATAAAGTATAACAAAGCGTAGACAAGCATAAAGACAAATTTCACTGAGAGGAGGACCTTTGGCAAGAGCTGGAGCATATAAGAGCGAGAAGAGAAAAAAGGAATTATTGCGACAAAAAAAACAGGAAGAAAAGAGACAGCGGCGTCTAAAAAAGGACGCAACAACAGACGAGAAAGACGAACCAAAGATAATTGAAGAAAAAGAGTAGCAGCCGCTCACCTTTGAGACATTATGCGGTATTTCTACTGTAAATCTTCAATAATTCCAATCTCTAACCTGTATTAAACCCTCGACCCCTTTTCCCCTCTTTTCCCGTTCGGCAACAAGCTCGTAAATTACTTGCCCGTAGATATGTCGTCAGGAAGTTCGTTTATGTCCTCTGACCGATAAGGGAAATGGGTCTTTAATCTGTGCCCTATAGACTCAATAGCAAAAACCAACCCGCCTAAGAAGTCTTCTTTTTTAAAATATTCCTGAACCATTTCTTTAAGTCCCTGCCAGAATTCATCTTTGACATAGCTATGGATTCCTTCATCTCCTAAGATGGCGAATTTCCTATCCTTAAGGGCAAGATAAATAAGAACGCTGTTATGCAGTTTGGTCTGATGCATCGTTAGCTTTAAGAATATGACTTTGGCGCGCTCCAGCACATCAGTCTTACATCTGCTTTCAACGTGGAGTCGAATTTCACCGGAAGTCTCTTTTTCTGCCATTTGTATGGCCTCTACTATTTTTTGTTTCTCGCTGTCTGTAAAAAATTTCTTGGGATGAAGTTTTCTTTTTTCCATTACCAATCTCCACTGGAGCCACCGCCGCCAAATCCTCCGCCGCCTCCTCCACCAAATCCACCACTGCCACCGCCGTCACCGCCAGAAATGCCTCCACCAAATCCTCCTCCGAAAAATCCACCGTGATAGGTTCGGTGTCCACGCGAGCTAACAGTCCAGGCTCTGGTACGAAGTAAAAAATGAAGGAGAATCAAAATAGGCGAAATTAATATTATTAAACCCAACCAATTATCGCTGCTTTTTTTCGGATTAGATTTTGCTTTATATGCGCCTTTTGTAGCAGCAATGATTGCCTTAACCCCTGATAAAACTCCATTGTCGTAATCGCCTTTTTGAAAATAAGGAACAATTTCATTACGGATAATCGAACTGCTTACAGCATCAGTCAAATATCCTTCTAAACCGTACCCGACTTCAATGCGAATCTTGCGGTCGGTTTTAAAAATTAAAAGTATCACTCCGTTGTCTCTTCCCTTTTGCCCTATCTTCCACTGCTGCGCTAATCTTATAGAAAAATCTTCAAGACTCTCTGAACCCAGACTATCAAAAACCGCAACCACTACTTGGTTAGACGTCTGCTGCTCATAATTATAAAGTGTATTATTTAAATCTGTTGCGACAGAAGAAGAAAGCAACCCGGCATAATCATTTATATAAGCATTCTGCGCCCTCGGGATATCCAAACAAAATGCAGCCCCGGGAAGACAAAAAATTACTACTAATAATATGCTTATTTTTTTAAACATACCTAAAATTTAACTTTTGGAGCAACTTCGGAACCTTCCTCGGCCCTAAAATAGGCCTTGGCCTTAAACCCGAACATACCAGCAATTATATTAGCTGGCATCTGGCGTATCTGAGCGTTGTAAGCTCGAGCCGCTTCGTTAAAACGCCTGCGCTCAACAGCGATACGGTTTTCCGTACCTTCTAATTGGCTCTGCAGCGCTAAAAAATTCTGGCTGGCTTTTAGGTCGGGATAATTTTCTACGATTAACAGCAGGCGGCTCAAAGCCCCGCTTAACTGTGCCTGCGCCTCCTGAAAGGCCTGAATCTTTGCCTGATCATCTAAATCATCAACAGTGATATTCTTTGAAGCAGCTATGGCCTTACCCCTCGCTTCGGTCACGGTCAAGAATGTGATCTTCTCATGCGAGGCATATCCTTTAACAGTCTCTACAAGATTAGGAACCAGGTCAGCCCTCCTTTGATAAACATTCTCAACCTGTGCCCAGGCTGAATTAACCTGCTCCTGCGACTGCACCAAGCTATTATAAATACCCACAAACGAAACAACCACAATCACAAAAATTGCGATTATAACTCCAAACATTATTAAAACTTTTTTCATATCTCCAGCTCCTTTCTTTAAAGATTAAAGGGGAAACTTTTGGACTATTTAACCTGGTTTAACAAATTATACACAAAAACCTCCGATTCTTGAAACACTTTCATAGCTGTAGATATTCCATAAAACAGAAAAGACGGAATTCCCTTATCAGGAATTTCGTCTTTTGACCATTCATGGCGGGGTGGACGGGGCTCGAACCCGCGACCTCCGACGTGACAGGCCGGCGTTCTAACCAACTGAACTACCACCCCAGAAAAACAGTCTTAAGTCGTAAGTTTTAAGGATTTGTTTGGCTCTGAATAAGCTTTACGAGCATTTTTACGATTTCTTCATTTTGAGCCTCTATAATTTCAATTTTATTACAACCTTTATTCTCAATTATTTTTGAATCTTTTATTAAACTTATCCAATTATCTGCTTCATACGCTGAACGAAGGGCAATATTTAAAAATCTTACAAACTCTTTATCTTTAAAACCTCCACTCCCTTCTGCAATATTAGCACTAATTGATGTTATAGAGCTAATAAATTGTTTAAAAATATTATCAAATTTTTTACTATCAATATTTTTGTAAAGTTCAATAGCCTTCAGTGCATTGTTGTGAGCCTTCTGCCAAACTTTTAATTCTTTGTATCGCAAGATTTTTTCTTACAACTTACGACTTAAGACTTATAACTGCTAATTTTGCGAAGCAAAATTAGCATGGTAGGCGGAACAGGGATCGAACCTGTGACCTCTGCCTTGTAAGGGCAGCGCTCTCCCGACTGAGCTACCCGCCCATTCACCTATCCACCATCTCCTTAAGCTCTTTGCCAACCTTGAAATAAGGAACCCTTTTTGGTGGAACTTCAACTGAGGCGCCTGTTTTTGGATTTCTTGCCTTTCTGAATCTCCTGTGGCGGAGCCTGAAATTGCCAAAACCCCTTATTTCAACCTTTTCTCCCTTTGCAAGTGCTTCTTTGATGCTATCAAAGATTGCCTCTACAACAACCTCTGTCTGCTTTTTAGTCAGACTTCCAACCTTTTCTGATACTTTTTCGATAAGAGCCGCCTTTGTCATAAAAGCCTCCTTAAGGTGTAAGGATGTATTTTAGTTTAATAGTTGGAAAGATCTCGCTCAGGTCTTTGGGAAACCTTCCTCTAAGAAGCTCAAAAATATTGAATTTTTCCTTCTTTGATACGACTTCCGGTTCCCCTTTTATGCCGCTAAGTTCAGCGGCCAGGAGGATAGCGTCTTCGAGATTGCCTATCTCATCCACAAGGCCGAACTCTTTGGCTTTATTGCCTGTAAAGATGCGGCCATCGGCCAGTGACCTGACATAATCAAATTTCATATTTCTTCCCTCAGCCACAGCCTTTATGAACTGGTCGTGGACATCATCGAGAACTGACTGAAGTATATCTCTCTCCTCCGGGGACATGGACCTGAAAACCGAGGCAATGTCTTTATGTCTGCCGCTCTTTATAACTTCTGTCTTCACACCGATCTTCTTCATAAGCCCCTCAAAATTGGGTATCTCCATTATAACCCCTATCGAACCTGTAAGTGTTCCTGGATTGGCGACAATCTTATCAGCAGGGCATGCAACATAATAGCCTCCGGACGCTGCTACAGAGCCCATGGAAACCACAATCTTCTTTTTCGTCTTTGCTTTTTTCACCTCCTCATATATCTCCTGCGAAGGTGCAACTCCGCCTCCAGGGCTGTCAACCCTTAAGACAATAGCCTTTATCGATGAATCCCTGGAATATTCCTTCAACTCGTCGATGACGGCCTTAGAATCGAGGATTACTCCTTCAACCCTTATGAGGGCCACCCTGTCAGTAAGCGGCACCCTGCGGGTAAAGGCAATAATAACGCTGATAATAATCAGCAATACTATAAAACCAAGAAAAAACAGGCAGGCTTTTTTCATGCCTCTATCCTCCCTGTGTTAAGGAATTATTTTTCATGCGCTGTGCATTTTCATGCTGAGCCCGATTTTTCTCTCAGTAGTATCAACCTTGATTATCTTTGCCGTAATTTCATCTCCAATTTTAAAATGTTCCTCTAATTTTTCATGTAGAGTTTTTCCGTCTTTTTCAATTTCTGAAGAGTATATAAGACCCTCAACGCCTCCTTCAAGTTCCACAAAAAGTCCAAAATCTGCAATCTTAATTATTTTACCATTTATTTTATCATCGGGTTTAAATTTATTCGGAATCTCCTCAATCCATGGGTCTGGAGTAAGCTGTTTCAAGCCAAGGGCCATTCTGCCTTTTTCAGGTTCAATGCTTAGCACCACAGCATCTATTTTCTGGCCCTTTCTGAGGAGTTCTGATGGGTGTTTTATGTGTTTTGTCCACGACATATCAGATACGTGAAGAAGGGCATCAACACCCTCCTCGAGACCAACGAATGCCCCGAAATCTGTAAAACTCCTCACCCTGCCTGTTACTTGCTGGCCAATCTTGTATTTCTGGCCAATTACTTCCCACGGGCTTGGCTTGAGCTGTTTTATGCTAAGGGATATCTTCCTTTCAGTCTTATCAACCTTAAGGACTACTGCATCTACAGTATCGCCAATGGAGAAATATTTGGATGGCTTTTTAACTTTTTCTGTCCAGTCTATCTCTGTAACATGGATAAGCCCTTCAAGCCCCTCTTCGATCGCTACAAAGATGCCATAATCAGTAAGGCTTATAGCCCTTCCTGTTATTTTCTTGCCAGGGGCATATTTCTCGTCAGCGGTTTCCCATGGATCAGGCCTTTTCTGTTTATAGCCGAGTGTTACTTTTCCTGTCTCACTGTCAAACTTGAGGATAACCACCTCAACCGTCTCCCCTATGCTGAAAAGTTCACCAGGATGGCTTATCCTGCCCCATGACATGTCTGATATGTGTAAAAGTCCGTCAACTCCCCCAAGGTCAATAAAGGCTCCATAGTCTGTAAGATTTTTTATAACACCTTCCACAATAGCTCCTTCCTTAAGCCTTGAAAGGGTTTTTTCCCTTATTTTTTTGCGTTCTTCTTCAAGCAAAACCCTTCTCGATACAATGACATTAGATCTCTTGTGATTTACTTTTATTACTTTGAGTGGAAGGGTCTGGCCTATAAGCTGGTCAATATCTCTGGAAACCCTCAGGTCTATCTGGGAGCCCGGGAGAAATGCCTTCACACCTGATACATCAACTGTCAAACCTCCCTTGACCTTACCAATAATTTTGCCATCTATCTGTGAGCCCTTCTCATAAGCATCCTCTAAAACATCCCAGGTCTTTATCTTGGATGCCTTATCCTTCGAGACAATTACAATGCCCTCTGAGTCGTTTATATCTACTACGTAAACCTCTATCTCAGCTCCAGGCTTGATTTTAGAAAGTTCTTCTTCAGAGAATTCCTCTGCTGGCACAAAGCCTTCGCATTTATAGCCTATATCAACTATCACTCCCTCATGCTTCACCTGGAGCACCCTTCCACACAAGATTTTACCTTCTTCGAGCCTGTGAAAGGTCTCGGCATAAAGCTTTTCCAGTTCTTCCCTTTGTAATTCCATGTTCTATTATATTACCTCCTGAGAGAAATTTCCTTAAGCTTTTTTATCACATCGTCAATAATCCACTGAGGGGTTGATGCCCCTCCTGTTATGCCAACTTTCTCAACCCCATCAAACCAACCATTGTCGAGCTCCTCCGCTGTCTCTATGTGATATATCTTAACACCCAGCTCCCTGCAAAGTCTGGCAAGCTGAGTTGTGTTTGCACTATTTTTACCACCAATAACAAGCATAAGGTCAACGGCCTTTGCAAGCTCTTTTGTCTCTTCAAGTCTCAAGGCAGTTGAATCACAGATAGTATTATAAACCTTTATTTCCCTCACTGAGCCGAGCAAATGGCAGACAATTCTTTTTAATGCATCAAGCGGCTGGGTGGTCTGCACGATTATACCAACTCTTCCTTCAAGGTGCGGCATGGCTTCATCACCACCTATAATAATAACATTATCACCGGCAAAACCCAGCAGCCCCTGAACCTCAGGGTGATTTCTGTCTCCGAGTATAAGTATCTTATAGCCTTCGTCTTTAAGGGTTTTAGCATAATACTGGGCTTTCTTCACAAAAGGGCATGTAGCATCTATTACCTTATAATCTCTTTTTTGGGTTTCCTCATAAATCCTCGGCGACACACCATGAGTCCTTATAATAAGCACCTTTATCTCAGGGGAGTCCACAACATCAATAGCCCTTACCCCTTTTTGAGAAAGCTCCTCAACGACCTGCGGATTGTGAATTATAGGGCCAAAAGTAAAAACACCCTCTTTTGACTCTCTGGCTACATTAAAGGCCATATCTAAGGCCCTCTTTACACCAAAGCAAAAGCCCGCTCTTTTGGCAACTATTATCTGCATTTATCTCTACGAGTCGTAGACCTTTAACCCTCTTATCGCATTCATTACTTCCTTGCTTATATTGTCGTATTCTTCTCTGCCTCTCGGAATCGAGTCGTATCGACTTTTATTCAATGAAAAATACAAAGGTTTACCAAACGTCACTGTTATCCTGGCCCTTTTTATCCATCGCGCTCCTACTGGCAGGGCCTTATCCGAGCCTGCAATAAAAGCTGGCACCACAGGGGCATTGCTCATTGACACAAGCATACCAATGCCTCTTTTGGCCTCAAGAAGTTCGCCGTGAGCACTCCTCATGCCCTCTGGAAATATGACAAGAAGTCCTCCCCTCTTCAGCCTTTCTATTGCCTCCTTTATGCTCGATACACCACCATGCCCACCCCTTTTTACAGGAATAGCAAAGTGCTTTATAAAGCATCCAAGCACAGGTACTTTAAAGAGCCCTTTTCTTGCCATGAAAGTAGCCCTTCTATGCATTGCAGCTCCTATAAGTGGCGGATCCAGATAGCTTACATGATTAGAAGCCACAATCAATCCACCTTCACCTGGTATATTTTCTTTGCCTTCGATCTCCAGTCCTCCATTTAACCTAAAAATAATTCTTATAATGATGACGACAATTCTATAAATGAAGTTCAAGGGTCTTTCTCTAAAGCCTCCATTATTTTTGCAATTACTCCCTCTATATCAAGATTACTTGTATCTATATAAACTGCATCTTCGGCTTTTTTCAAAGGAGAATACTGCCTTGTAGAGTCTCTATAATCTCTCTTCTTAATGTCTTCAATTGTATCTTTCAAGTTTATTTCAACCCCGTTCTTTTTAAGCTCCATGTACCTTCTTTTGCCCCTTTCTTCAGGGCTGGCATCAAGAAAAAATTTGTTTTTTGCTTCAGGGAAGATAACAGTGCCAATGTCCCTCCCTTCAATGACCACTCTCCCCTTAAGCCCTATCTCCCTCTGTAAACCAAAAAGCATCTGTCTGACAGCAGGAATGGCTGAAACCTTGGAGGAAAGTTCTCCTATCTCAGGGCTTCTTATATCAGTCGTCACGTCCTGGCCATTCACTGTAATCCTGTCTCCATTGAAGTTTATTTTAATCGCAGTTAAAATCTCTTTTAGACGTTTCTCATCCGCAGGGTCTATGCCCTCTTTCCTTATTTTCCAGGCCACTGCCCTGTACAGGGCACCTGTATCGAGGTAATTATAACCAAGCCTCTTTGCAAGAAGCCTCGATACAGTGCTTTTACCTGCCCCAGAAGGGCCATCTATTGTGATAACGTCTTTCATCTGAAAATTCTCACTTCTTATTTATCACGCATTAAGAAAACCACTGAGGCACAGAGACCCAGAGTTATAAATTGGGAAATGAAAAATAGGAAATGGGAAGTTATGACTGCACTTCTCACTTCTTACTTCTTACTTCTCTGTGTCTCTGCGTCTCTGTGGTTAATTGCACCATTTGGGTTCACTTCTCACTTCTTAATTTATCCAGGGTTTCCATAAACCCTGGATAAGATGTATTCACACATGCTGTGTCCTCGATAGTCGTTTCACCATCAGCCACAAGGCCTGCAATGGCCATGGACATTGCAACCCTGTGGTCGCCATGGCTCTGTACAGTAGCACCTTTAAGTTTTCCTCTACCTTTAACAATCAGCCCATCCTCAAGTTCATCAATCTCCACACCGAATTTTTTAAGCTCTCCTGCCATAGATGCTATCCTGTCTGATTCCTTTACCCTTAACTCCTCAGCACCCCTTATCTCTGTAATTCCTTCTGCCTGTGTTGCAAGAACGCAGAGGATTGGGAATTCATCTATCAAAGAAGGCATTATCTCTTTTCCTATTTTTACAGCCCTGAGATTATCAGTAGTCTTGCAGTAAATATCTGCAACAGGTTCTCCTGAAACATCTCTGATGTTTTCCAGTTTAACGACTCCACCCATATCCTTTATCACATTTAGCAGCCCAGTTCTCGTTGGATTTATTCCAACGCCCTTAATTAATATCTCTGAATCAGGGACTATAAGCGCTGCTACAATAAAAAACGCTGCAGATGAAAAATCAGCAGGGGCAGTAATATCAATTGGACTTAATTCCTTGACCCTTGACCCTTGACCCTTGACCCTTATTGTCAGTCCCTCCACTTCAATGTCTGCCCCCATCGCCTTAAGTATCCTCTCCGTATGGTCACGGGATTTGTAAGGCTCTGTGATAGTTGTCGTGCCATCTGCATATAGCCCTGCCAGGGTCAGACATGATTTTACCTGAGCAGACGCTACAGGCATGCTGTAATCTATTGCCTTGAGATTTCCACCCTTTATGGCCATTGGCAGGTACCTATCATTATCTCTCGCTGATATCTCTGCACCCATTTCTCTGAGCGGTTTGATAACCCTTGCCATTGGCCTCTGCTTTAAAGAGTCGTCACCTGTAAGAACAGAGAAGAACGAATTGCCTGCAAGTATGCCTGATATAAGTCTGATTGTAGTTCCTGAATTGCCGCAATTTATGACATCAAAGGGCTCTTTAAGGCCATACAGGCCTTTACCGTTAATAATGATAGAAGTTGTGAAGTTGAGAAGATGAGAAGTTGAGACTCTCTTATCTTCTAAACTTCTTACCTTCTTAACTTCCTCCTCTGCTAACTCAATCTCCACTCCCATCATCCTCATAGCATTCATTGTGCTAATAGGGTCTTCTGCCATAAGGCAGTTCCTTATGATGCTTCTGCCTTCTGCAATGGAGGCAAACATCACAGCCCTGTGGGAGATAGATTTATCAGGTGGAGGAATCAGCTCTCCTTTTATATGCCCTTTATTTTTTATATTAATCCGTTCCAAGGTTGCTTCTTGCAGTCTGTGCTTTTTTAAACTCCTCTTCGAGGGCTTCCCACTGAGAGTTTTTAATTTTGTCTTTTATAAGAGAGATGGCTGATTCAAAAGAGTCTATAAAATTTAATATATTCTCCGTGTTATATCTGCATACATCCCTCCAGAGATCCGGGGGGCTCAGGGCAATCCTCGTAATATCCCTGAAGCCCTGGCCGCTATAGGGCAGGATGTTTTTATCTAAGTCTATTACTGTATTCACAAGGGCGTATGCTACAACATGGGGCAGATGGCTCACTGCGCCAAAAATCCGGTCATGCTCTTCAGGGCTCATAGTGACTGTGTTTGAGCCGAGAGATTGCCAGAGTGACATGACTTTTTTTAAGGCATTCCTGTCGGTCTTTTGTGTAGGAGTAATGACACACATTTTCCCTTTGAAAAGATGGGCAGAGGCAGCCTCTATGCCTGAAAGCTCTTTTCCTGCAATAGGGTGCCCGCCTACAAAACTCACACCTGCTGGCATTAATTCTTCAAGCCTCCTTACCAGAGCCCCTTTTACGCTCCCAACATCTGTGACTATTGCCCCTCGCTTTATAACAGGCGAAATCTCCTCTACAATTTTAAAAAACTGCCCTGCCGGTGTAGAAAGCAGGATTAAGTCCGAACCATTCACACCCTTTGATGGAAAAGTAGAATATTCGTCTATTATTCCTTTTTCTTTTGCCCTGCGAAGATTTTCTTCTCTCCTGCCTATACCAACAATTTTGCCCTTAAATCCACAGGCCTTTAAGGACATGGCAAAAGAGCCTCCAATAAGACCTAATCCGATTATTGCAACCTTAGAAAAGTTCATTACTCATCACCCGTCACTTGTCTCTCGTCACTGCCTTTATATCTCTCTTCCTATAGCCTTAGCAATAGCCCTTAGCTCCTCCATGAGATTTTTGAATGCCTTTGGCTTCAGGGACTGCTCGCCATCAGACAGGGCCTCCTCTGGATTCGTATGCACTTCAATTAGAAGTCCATCAGCCCCTGCTGCAATGGAAGCCCTGGCCATTGGGGCCACAAGGTCCCATTTGCCAACGCCATGGCTCGGGTCAACAACAACAGGCAGATGTGTGAGTCCCTTCAGCACTGGCACTGCACTTAAATCAAGAGTATTCCTTGTTGCAGTCTCAAATGTCCTTATCCCTCTTTCACACAGGATAACGCTACTGTTTCCCTTTGCCATTATGTACTCGGCTGACATAAGAAGCTCTTTGATTGTCGCAGAAAGCCCTCTCTTGAGGAGCACAGGCTTATTGTAAGAGCCAACCTCGGTGAGCAGCCTGAAGTTCTGCATATTCCTTGCGCCAATCTGTATTATGTCTGCGTATTTAATGACCACATCTATATCCCTCGGATCCATAAGCTCTGTAACAACCGGCAGCCCTGTCTTTTCCCTTGCCTCTGCAAGGTATTTAAGCCCTTCCTCACCAAGACCCTGAAAGCTGTATGGAGAAGTCCTCGGCTTAAAGGCGCCGCCCCTTATAAACGTAGCTCCCGCTGCCTTTACCTCTTCTGCAATCCTCAAAAGTATGGTCCTGTTCTCCACAGCGCAAGGGCCTGCAATGACATGTATTTTCTTTCCTCCTATAACCCTGCCTGCCACTTCGATTGTTGTGTCTTCGGGTTTAAAGTCCCTGCTCGCAAGTTTGAATGGCTTGAGGATTCGCATAACCTTTTCAACGCCAGCCATAACCTCAAGGGCTTCCTCTTCCTCTTCTGTAATCTTTGATGTATCCCCGATAACCCCAATAACCGTCCTCTCTGTGCCCTTTGAGATATTCGCCTTGAAACCTTTACTTTCAAGCTTCTTAATGATATGACGGAGATCCTCTTCTGTAGCACTCGGTTTAAGTACTATAATATCCATTGTTTCCTCCAATCTTATTCTCACTTCTCACTTCTTACTTCTCATTTCTTACTTCTTTCAGTGCCTCTATAAAACGTCTGTTTTCCTCTGGCAATCCTATTGTCACTCTTATCTCTTTCGGTCCTACGGGTCTGACAATAACACCGTATCTCAACATCTTTTCATATAACTCGGCAGAGTTGATATCTTTAAAAATTAAATACACAAAGTTTGCCTCTGTCGGCACAAAATCAATTTTCAGGTCTTTAAGTTCTTTATACAGGTATGCCTTTCCTTCTTTGTTTATCTCCATGGATTTCCTGATATGTTCAATGTCGGATAATGCAGCGATGGCTGCTTTCTGAGCAGCGGAGTTAGTATTAAAGGGCTGGCGCATCTTATTCATCTCTTCGATTAATGAGGACTTTGCAATACCATAGCCAATCCTGAGGCCAGCCAGGCCATAAATCTTTGAAAAGGTCCTGAGTATCAATATATCTTTGCCCTGTCTGAAATACTTAAAGCTGTCTGCATAATCAGGAGCCTCTACATATTCGCAATAGGCTTCATCAACAATAACAAGCACTCCATCAGGAACTTTTCCCATGAAGGTGTCCATTTCTTCATTTGTGTTTATTGTGCCTGTCGGGTTATTCGGATTTGCTATAAAGATTATCCTGGTCTTTCCGGTTATTTTAGATGCCATAGCATACAGGTCATGGCGCCAGTCTTTCAGAGGTAACACAATACTTTTTCCACCCATCGCCTGCACAATCATCGGATACACGACAAAAGAAGGATGGGCCATAATTGCTTCATCCCCTGGTAAAAGAACTGTCCTTGCTGCTATTTCTATTATCTCGTTGGAGCCATTGCCGAGAATTATCTCCTCAGGAGAAACCTGCAATTTTTCCGAAAGAACTTTTTTGAGGTAATATCCGCTTCCATCAGGGTATCGGTTGAGGGTCTTCAGGCTTTTACTCACAGCCTTTAGCGCAGAAGGTGATGGACCGAGGGGGTTTTCATTGGATGCGAGCTTTATTGAGCCTTTAATCCCCAGCTCCCTCTCAAGTTCTTCAATCGGCTTGCCTGGAATGTACGGCTTGAGTGTTCTTATGTGTTCTGGTACCTGTATCATTGCATCCCCAATCTGTGTTCTGGATTGAAGCTCCCCGCAGTCCCGTCCCTCTCAAGTTCTTCAATCGGCTTGCCTGGAATGTACGGCTTGAGTGTTCTTATGTGTTCTGGTACCTGTATCATTGCATCCTTAATTTTGCATTTACTATTACTCTCCTGACGGATATGAGCCGAGGATCTTAAGGTAGAGACAGTCTTCTTTCATCTCTTCAATGGCTTTCTTTACCACCTCATCCTCGATGTGGCCTGCCATATCCACAAAGAATATATATTCCCATGCCTTTCTCTTGGATGGCCTTGACTCTATCTTTGTCAGATTTATCTTGGCCTTTTTGAAAGGCGTGAGAATATCATAAAGTGCGCCAGGCTTGTCTTTTATAGAGAACATTATTGCGGTCTTATCCCGTCCGGTTCTCGAAGGGAAGCTTTTAGCTATCACAAGAAATCGGGTGTAATTGTCCCTGTAGTCCTCTATCCCCTTCTCAACAAACATGAGATCATAAACTGTTGCTGCAAGCTCGCTGGCAATAGCTGCTGAGGATGGCTCTCTGGCAGCAAGCTCTGCAGCATTTGCCGTGCTTGTGGCATCAATTATAGGTATTCCAGGTATGTTTTCCTCAAGCCAGATTCTGCACTGTGCAGTAGCCTGGGGATGGGAATATATCTGCTTTATATCCGGCTTCTTGCCTGATTTTGACAGCAGGTTATGCGAAACCTCAAGCATTATCTCTGAGGCAATCTTCAGCTCGGAGTCAATCAGCATATCGAGGGTGTAACTGACAACCCCCTCAATGGAGTTCTCTATTGGTACTACACCGTAATCTGCCCTGGCTCTGTTAACAGCCTCGAAAACCCCTCTTATGCTTACTTCTGGAATATACCGGGCTGATGAGCCAAACTGCCTCAGGGCAGCAAGATGTGTAAAAGTTGCAGCAGGCCCTAAGTAAGCGACTTTAAGTGGCTGTTCCAGATAAAGAGAGGCTGACAGGATTTCTCTGTATACCGCTTTAAGGGCATCATTTGGAAATGGGCCGGGATTAAGCTTCCTTAACCTTTCAAATATCTCACGTTCTCTTTCAGGTGAATGAAAACCAACTTTATCATTCTGCTTTATCTTTCCGATACTTAAAACAACCTGTGCCCTTTTATTTAAAAGCTTGAGTATTTCGGAATCGATCTCATCGATCTCCCTCCTGAGCTTATCCAGTTCTTCCATATCCCTTTTCCTTGAAACATTTTAGCTGCTGTTTTGTAATTTTTTACTTTACCCATTTTTTTAAATTTTTTCAAGAGCTTAATGGCTCCCAAAAATAGAGATAGGGAAGGCAGTCTCAGAATTTCTATAATCGACCGATTATTTATATTCTGTTTTAGCCCTTTAGTTTTAATGTTTTTTGTTAAATCCATAAAGTTCTTTTTTATAAGGTGTCGTATAGAAATTCTTCACCAGCCTTCCCTATCTACCTTGTTAGTTTTACTGTATTTTTTAGTTCTATCTCTAAATTTGGGGTGGATGCACCGCACATTTCCTTATCTCTTCTGCTGCAAAAAGAATCACTGCAAATGGGATTAAGATAAGCCATATGCTCAGAGAAATTGGTGCTGTTGAGAATATCTTATTTCCGATTGGGTGATAGACGATAAATAACTGCAGTATGAGTTCAGTTGCTATGCCCAGGAATATCAGCCTGTTTGAGAAAAAACCAAGGCTGAAAATAGATTCTCTGAATGAGCGGCAGGCAAAGACATTGGCTACCTGTGTGATTATTATTGCAGTAAGACATGCTGTGGTAGCCTGCATGTAGAGGATGTTGTTTGCCGGAAGCATCTCTCCCCATGTCCAGCCGCCTGACTTTAGCACATAGAAAAACCCGAAAAGCCCTGCTGCTGCCTCGATAGGGCCGAGGAACAGGTATGCCCGGCTTAAAAGTTTTAAATTCAAAAGCCTCTCTTTTGGGTCCCTCGGCGGCTGTTTCATAAGCCCCTTTGTGGGTTTTTCAGCGCCGAGGGCAAGGGCAGGGAGCATATCAGTGCCCAAGTCAACCGCAAGTATCTGCATGATTGTAAGGGGGAGAGGAATTTTGAAGATCGCATATGCTATGTAAGGCACAATTTCAGGGATGTTCGATGAAAAGATGTATGAGATGAATTTTCTTATGTTCTCATAAATCGCCCTTCCTTCCTCAATAGCGTTTACTATAGTTGCGAAATTATCATCGAGGAGCACTATATCTGCTGCCTCCTTTGCAACGTCAGTGCCTACAATACCCATTGCAACCCCTATATCTGCCTTTTTCAATGCAGGAGCATCATTGACACCATCCCCTGTAACAGCAACCCTCTCGCCCTCTTCCTTAAGGATTGTGACTACCCTCATCTTGTACTTTGGAGTCATCCTTGCGAATATTATCTCCTTTTCAGAGAGCTTTCCCCTGAGTTCTCTATCACTCATCCTCACAAACTCATGTCCCTCTATCACTACTGGATTGCCTCTCACAAGCCCTATCTCCCTCGCAATGGCGAGGGCTGTCCTGCTTCCATCTCCTGTGATCATTATCACCTTTATTCCTGCCTCATGACATTTTCTTATAGCATCAGGGACTTCTGGCCTTGGTGGGTCTTCAAGACCGATGAGTCCTGTAAAGACCAAATCCTTTTCGAGTGACGAGTGACAAGTGACAAGTGACGAGTGATTTTCTTTTAACTCATCACCCTTCACGCATAACGCATTACGGTATTCTATTTCCTTATATGCAAAGGACAGCACCCTCAACCCCATATCCATCAATGAATGATAGGCATTCATTGCCTTTTCTCTGAAGGACTCATCCATTGGTACTTTCTCTTCATTAATCAGGATATGGCTGCATAGTGGAAGGACGCTTTCCATGGCGCCCTTTGTAAAAACCAGTAACGAGTCACGAGTGACGAGTGACGAGTCTTCTGATTTATTTTCATTTAACTTGTTACTCGTTACTACAAACTCGTTACTGATTCTATTTACTGTCGTCATCCTTTTTCTCTCAGAATCAAAGGGTATTTCTAATATTCGCTCTGCCTTTAAATCTCCAATATTTTCCCTCGCATATTTAAGAAGAGCAGTCTCTGTAGGGTCTCCTTTGTATTGGCCATCAATAAATTTTGCATTGTTACACAGATACGCTATCTTTATCAGACCGTTGACTGTTGACTGCTGACTGTCTGCTGTCCATATCTTTCTAACTGCCATCTTATTCTGGGTAAGCGTGCCTGTCTTATCGGTGCAGATGACAGTCACAGAGCCGAGGGCTTCAACAGAAGTGAGAGTTTTTATAAGTGCCTTCCTCTTTGCCATCCTCTGGCTGCCCATTGCGAGAGAAAGCGTGACTGTTGGAAGGAGCCCTTCAGGGACATTGGCAACGATTATCCCAACTGCAAACAGGAAATTCTCCCAGAAAGACCTTCCAATTAAATGACCTGTTGCAAAGAAGAGCACGCCCATTGCAACAGCAATTGCAGCCACAATCCTCGTGACCTTTACTATCTCTTTCTGAAGCGGGCTCAGCCCTGGCTCAACAGCGCTTGTCAGGTGTGCGATGTGCCCGAACTCTGTGCTCATTCCTGTTGCAAAGACAACAGCCCTGCCTGAACCTGAGACAACAGTTGTGCCTGCAAAGGTTATGTTAGGGCTCTCCATAAATTCACCATCGAATACATCAGGGCTTCTCGGAACCGGCTCTGATTCTCCTGTGAGAGAGGCATTATTTACCATAAGTCCTGCTGAAAAAAGAAGCCTTGAATCAGCAGGGACGTTGTCTCCCTCAGAAAGTAAAATCACATCCCCTGGAACAATATCCCTCGCTGGTATTGCCTTCTCTTTGCCGTTTCTGATGACTTTTACATAGAAAGGCAGAAGCCTTTTCAGCGCTTCGAGTGCACGCTCAGCCCTGTATTCCTGGATGAATGTAAAGATGGCGTTTATGAAGATTACAGCCACAATAGCCATACCGAGTGTGAGCATGCCTTCGCCCGGACGGAGGTATTCTGATAAGAAGGCAAGGCCTGAAGCAATCCAGAGGAGCACAGCGAGGAAATGAGTGAACTGACTTAGGAAACTCAGATAAACAGGTTTTTTCTTTATCTCTTTTATTTCATTAGGCCCGAACTCAAGAAGTCGCCTTAATGCCTCCTCATCTGTCAGCCCATCTTCTTTTGTTACAAGTTTTTTTAAAGCTTCTTCTCTGGGGATATTATGGATTCGCATGGCGTGGTTTGAGGATTATGAGGTCGCAGGGCGTGTTCCTGAAGACATCTTCAACAGGATTGCCTTTTATAAAGGAGCTTAAAAGGCTCCGCTCGCTCGCACCCATTATTATAAGGTCATGCCTTTTTGCAGCGGCTTCAATTGTAATAGCCCTGCCAGCCTTTCCAGGGACTATCTTCCCTCCGTGTACTATCCTGTGTTTATCAAGGTGTTCCATAAAATGGCTTATGTCTTCTGGTATGCGGGCTTCCCACTCAACAGGGGTAAGGTGTATCTCGCCATGAAAGAATTTTGTCATTGGCTTTGGGTTATAAAAGACAACCACATCTGCATCAAATGCCTTTGCAAGCCTTGTTGTAAAATATGCCCTCTCCTCGATATAACCCATAGCTGCTCTCATGGGGACAAGGATTTTCTTAGGGTGAATCCTTCCGGTGTGGGTGACTTTGATTACAGCCACAGAGCATGGAAGGGAAAGTGCAAGCCTCCTTGAGACTGTTTTTACATAGAATCTCTTCTCCATGTCTTCTTTGCGCGTAGCAGCCATCACCAGGTCTATCCCCTCTTTCTTGACTAAATCAGAGATGCGTTTAACAGGGTCTCCTTCCTCTGTGATGGACTCAACCCTGATGTCCATCTCCTCTGCCTCGAGGAAGAGCCTCTGCATGGCCTCCTCTGCCCTTCTGAATACTTCAGGCTTAATCCCCTTTTCAGCAACAAAACAGAGATAAAGCTTCGCATTACATGTTTTTGCGAGATTAAGGGCATATCTGGCAGCAATCTCGGAGTTTAAAGATTCGTTTACAGCAGAGAGGATTTTTTTATACATAGTCACCTACTCTCAACCTTTCACTTTTAACTTTTCCTATATGGTGCGAGAGGGGGGAGTTGAACCCCCACGGTTTTATCCATCCCGAACTAATTTTTTCATTTGTTAAGACTGGTGGGCGAGAGAGGACTTGAACCTCCACGGGTTACCCCACGCGGTCCTAAGCCGCGTGCGTCTGCCAGTTCCGCCACTCGCCCATATCTATAATATAAAATATTCGGGACGCGTCTGCCAGTTCCGCCACTCTCGCAGATAAATTAAAATAACAGATATATAAAGCATCGGTCAATTTGGTGGTTGTGAGGGGCTTCCTTTCTAACGGGGTAAAGTTGTAAAATGTTTGAAGTTACAAAGATTTTACACTTAATCCCGAAGCATCGGGACAGGAAGCGAGAAATGGAGGAAATCATTGGAGCTATATAATTTAACCCTCAGTGAGGCAAAGGCAGCCATTGACAGCGGTGAGATAAGTCCACTGGAGTTAACCAATGCCTTATTCAAAAGGATTGAGGCTGTTGAGGAAAGGGTAAAGGCTTTTACAACTCTCACAAAAGATAATGCCATGAATCAGGCAAAATGGGCTGAGACTAATATAAGAGAAGGCGCAAAAGGAGACCTCCTCGGCATACCAATGGCCATAAAGGACAATATATGCACAGAGTGTATAAGAACCACCTGTTCATCAAAAATCCTCAGACACTTTGTCCCGCCTTATGAAAGCACTGTGACCCGAAGATTTAAAGAACACGGTTATGTCCTGCTCGGTAAGACCAACCTCGATGAGTTTGCTATGGGCTCGTCCACAGAAAATTCCGCTTTTGGCCCTACAAAAAACCCCTGGAATCTCGAAAGGATACCAGGCGGCTCAAGTGGTGGCTCTGCTGCTGCAGTTGCGGCGGGTGAATGTATTGCAGCATTAGGCTCAGACACAGGAGGCTCCATAAGACAGCCTGCAGCACTCTGCGGTGTTGTGGGGTTAAAGCCAACATACGGAAGGGTATCACGTTATGGACTCGTTGCATTTGCCTCTTCCCTTGACCAGATAGGGCCAATTACAAAAGATGTCAGGGATTCGGCAATACTAATGAATATTATTTCAGGGCATGACCCCCTTGATTCAACATCAGCACCAATTCCTGTGCCTGATTTCACAGCAGTTATAGGTAAGGATATAAAAGGTATAAAGATAGGCATTCCAAAAGAGTACTTCGTAGAAGGCATGGACAGTGAGGTAGAAAGCTCTATCAGGGATGCGATAAAGAAGCTCGAATCCCTCGGCGCCATCCCTGTTGAAGTATCACTCCCTCATACAGATTATGCGATTGCAACTTATTATATCCTCGCAACTTCCGAGGCATCGTCAAACCTCGCCAGATACGATGGCGTTAAATACGGCTTCAGGGCGGAGGGCAAAGATTTACTGGACACGTATATGAATACAAGAGCGCAGGGATTCGGCGCTGAGGTCAAGAGGAGGATAATGCTCGGGACATACGCCCTGTCTTCAGGCTACTATGAGGCATATTACAGGAAGGCCCAGCAGGTGAGGACACTAATAAAACAGGATTTTGAGAAGGCATTTAATAATGTTGATGTAATATTAACTCCCACCTCACCAACAGCAGCCTTTAAACTTGGAGAGAAGACAGAAGACCCGCTCCAGATGTATCTCTCTGACATATTCACCATATCAGTGAACCTTGCAGGTGTTCCAGCAATCTCTATCCCATGCGGTTTCACATCGAATAACCTTCCCATTGGTATGCAGCTTATCGGGAAACACTTTGACGAAGAGACTATTCTGAAGGTCGCATATGCCTATGAACAGAGTACAGAGTGGCATAAGAGGAAGCCAAATCTTTAAAATAATTGTTTGACAATTTGTTAAACAAAAAGTAAAATAAAACCATGAAAATAGTAGCTGTCAGAGTGCCTGAGGAAATTAAAAAGAAGATGAAGGAAGTTCCAGAAGACTGGAGCGATTATTTACGTAAAGCTATCGAAGACAGGATAAATATGGAAGAACGAAAGAGGCTTGTGAAAGAAATAAAAGAGCTTTTAAAGGACGTCCCAAGGGCGCCAAGGGGGACTGCTGCTAAAATCATAAGAGAAATCAGGGACAGTGGATAAATTGGTTGTAGATGCGAGTGTATTATGTGCTTTTTTTCTTGCTGAAGAAGGAAGTGAAGATATTGAAAACGTCCTTGAGACAGTACAAGAAATTCATGCCCCTTTATTCTGGAGATTTGAGGCTGCAAATGCTATCTGGAGGAGAAGGGATATCCCTGAAAAAATTGGTGAAGGCCTTATAGAAAGGATCTGGAGACTTAAAATTAATGATAATGATAAAGATTTCAAAGAAGAAGCAAAGCATGCATTTTTTATTAGCAGAAAATACAACATCCCCTTTTATGATTCTTCTTATATTGCGGTAGCAAAAAGCTTAAATGTCCCATTATGGACGCTGGATAAGACCCAGGCCAACGTGGCTGTTAAGGCTGGAGTATCTCTATGGGAAAAATGAAGATATGGAAGAACTCATTCATAAACTGAGAGCCTTTGCAAAGGAAAGAGACTGGGAACAGTTTCACTCACCAAAGAATCTCGCAATGGCATTAAGTGTTGAGGTTGCCGAGATTGTAGAACTCTTTCAATGGATGACAGAGGAGCAGAGTAAAAAGCTAAGTCAGGAGAAGATAGAGAAACTCAAAGAAGAGATTGGCGATGTGATGATATATTTAACGAAGCTTGCCAATAAGTATGGGATTAACCCTATAGAAGCGGCGGAAGAGAAATTAAAGATAAACCAGAAGAAATACCCAGCGGAGGTTGTTAAAGGGAAGGCGGAGAAGTATGATGAGTATTAAGACTAAACCTGTTGACTCAGAGCCTACAAGAATTCTCTCTTTTATTTTTGACAAAAACAAATATCTACCGTATAATATCCGTATAAATATACGGAGGTAATATATGCTTACAAAGCGATTGGAAATCTTACTCAACCCTGATGAATACAAAGAGATTCAAAGAGAAGCTAAGGAGCGGGGAGAATCAGTGGGACAATTAGTGCGAGACGTATTGAGGGAAAAGATGGTTAAACCAAGGAAGAAAACAGCAATACAGGCATTTCAAAGACTCTTCTCTAAAGAAATGGAGATAGATATATCATCGTGGGCAGAAGAAAAAAAGAAGATAACCAAAACCCGCATAAGAGAAATTGAAGCTCATTGACACTAATATCATTCTCTATTCCCTTGGCAGGGGACATCCTCTTAAAGAGCCTTGCAGAGGACTTGTTGCTAAAATAGCTTCAGGCGAGATTGCAGCCAATATAGATGTTGAAGTTTTGCAGGAAGTCCTCTATGTTTATACTTACAGAAATGAGAGAGTTAAAGGCATTGCCGCATGCCGGTATCTCCTTGATATCTTCCCTAACCCTTTCCCTGTATCAAAGAATGAGATTTCTTCAGCGATTTCTTTTATGGATAAGTATCCATCCCTTGTTTCGAGAGATGCAATCCATGCAGCCGTGGTTGTAAATAACAAACTCAAAGGTATAATCAGCGAAGACAGCGATTTTGATGTGATAAAAGGCATAAAAAGATTTAAGTGTAAGGATTTTTAGAAGGTTAAAATATGAAAGAATTATCTGATAGTCAGATTGAAA
>JACROP010000028.1 GCA_016214385.1 Nitrospirota bacterium | reverse complement strand
GGGGGTGATTTTATGGAAATTACGGAAATTAAGGTTGAAGAAATAAGTGAACTGATTAAGAAGCAGATAGCCGATTTTGAAAAGCGTGTCGATGTAAGCGAGGTCGGCACTGTTATCTCAGTCGGTGATGGTATTGCGAGGGTCTATGGCCTTGATAAGGCTATGGCATCAGAGCTCCTCGAGTTTCCGAACGGAGTTTTTGGTATGGCCCTTAATCTTGAAGAGGACGGAGTTGGTGCTGTTCTTTTTGGGGAAGACTCGCTTGTTAAAGAAGGCGATATTGTAAGGCGCACAGGCAGGATTATGGATGTCCCTGTTGGCGAGGCAATGATAGGCAGGGTTGTCAATGCAATAGGCCAGCCAATTGACGGAAAAGGCCCGATCAATACCAAAGAAAGAAGGATAGTCGATATTGTTGCCCCTGGTATTGTTGACAGGCAGCCTGTCAGAGAGCCGCTGCAGACAGGGCTTAAGGCAATCGATGCAATGATTCCAATCGGGAGGGGACAGAGGGAACTCATTATCGGAGACCGCCAGACGGGTAAGACTGCCATTGCCATTGACGCCATTGTCAATCAGAAGGGCGGCGATGTTGTATGTATATATGTTGCTATAGGCCAGAAACGCTCAAATGTTGCCCGTGTTGCCAAGACGCTGCAGGAATATGGTGCTTTTGAGCATACTATCATTGTTGCAGCCTCAGCCAGTGAGCCCGCACCCCTTCAGTACATTGCCCCGTATACAGGTTGCACTATTGGAGAATATTTCAGGGACAAAGGGAAACATGCATTGATAATATACGATGACCTTAGCAAGCAGGCGGCTGCTTACAGACAGCTCTCACTGCTGCTCAGGCGGCCACCAGGGCGTGAGGCATACCCTGGCGATGTCTTCTACCTCCATTCAAGGCTCCTCGAAAGGGCAGCAAAACTCTCGGATAAGCTCGGCGGAGGTTCTCTTACAGCGCTACCAATTATTGAGACGCAGGCTGGAGACGTCTCAGCGTATATCCCGACAAACGTTATCTCTATCACAGACGGCCAGATATATCTGGAGCCAGACCTCTTTTACGCTGGTATAAGGCCTGCTGTTAACGTTGGCCTGTCCGTCAGCCGTGTTGGCGGTTCAGCGCAGATAAAGGCAATGAAGCAGGTTGCCTGAACCCTCAGGCTTGACCTCGCACAGTTCAGGGAGCTTGCAGCATTTGCACAGTTCGGGTCTGACCTTGATAAGGCGACCCTTGCACAGATTGAGCGGGGCAAGAGGATGGTCGAACTTTTGAAACAGGGACAGTATGTGCCGCTTCCTGTTGATGAGCAGATCATCGTCCTTTTTGCTGGAACACAGGGTTTTCTTGATGACCTGCCAGTAGAAGCCATAAGGGAATTTGAGCAGGGTCTTTTGAGATATATCAGGGCCGAAAAGCAGGACTTAAAAAAGGATGTAAGAGAAAAGAAGATACTGGATGAGGAGCTTAAGAAAAAACTCACCGAAACGATAAACGCTTTTAAGAAGACATTCCATTTATCAGCCGGTGTTTAGTTGTTCGGATAAATTCTGGAGTATAGATGCCAACTTTAAGAGATATAAAAAGAAGAATAATCTCTGTTAAGAACACGCGGCAGATTACAAAGGCCATGAAGATGGTCGCTGCCGCAAAACTGAGAAAGGCCCAGACAAAGATGTTTGAGGCCAGGCCCTATGCAGAGAAGATGAAGTCAGTCATTACTGATCTGGCGAGGGGATCTGAAAGAGAATTACACCCACTCCTTGCCTTCAGGCCGAGGAAGACGGTCGAGGTCATTGTAATGACCGGAGACAGAGGGCTCTGTAGCGCCTTTAATTCTAATATCCTGAAAGCCTCTGCAGGCTTTATTAGTGATTTAAAAAGGGAAGGCTTTGAGGTGAGCATCAGCGCCATAGGCAAAAAGGGCAGAGACTATTTCAAGCGAAGGACCATCCCTCTGCGTAAATCATGGACAGGACTTTCAGGCAGGATAGTCTATGCCAGCGCCCAGGAAGTGGCTAATGATATCATTGAAAATTATATCAATGAAACGATTGATGAGGTATT
This sequence comes from Nitrospirota bacterium, assembly GCA_016214385.1. Classification (NCBI taxonomy): domain Bacteria; kingdom Pseudomonadati; phylum Nitrospirota; species Nitrospirota bacterium. The sequence goes on along the minus strand of JACROP010000028.1, from coordinate 5,137 downwards.
CCTTATATATAATGAGTTCAGGTCTATTCTTACTCAGAAGGTTTCAATAGTGAAGCTTCTTCCTGTAGACCTTGCGACAGAGGCAGAGGAAAAAGTTGTCGCGAGGTCAGATTTTCTTTATGAGCCATCAGAGCAAGACATCCTCGACAGGCTTCTGCCAAAGAATGTAGAAATACAGGTCTTCAGGGCACTCCTTGAATCTCAGGCATCAGAAGAGGCTGCAAGGATGACAGCCATGGAGAACGCTACAAAAAATGCAAATGAGATGATAGATAGACTTACGCTTCAGTATAACAAGGCAAGGCAGGCCGCTATCACCAGGGAATTGATGGACATTGTTGGCGGCGCTGAGGCGTTGAAATAAATGGGACGTGAGAAATGGGAAATGGAGGTTTAGATATGAACGAAGGTAAAGTTTCTCAGGTAATAGGCGCAGTTGTTGACGTGGAGTTCGAAAAAGAACTGCCACCCATCATGAATGCCCTCAAGGTAGAGCAGCCTGCCGATCCGGGAAAGGGCATTCCTGAGATTAATCTCACCCTTGAGGTGGCATCTCATCTCGGTGAAAACAGCGTCAGGACCATCGCTATGTCAACAACAGATGGAGTTGTACGGGGGATGAAGGCTGTGGATACAGGACAGCCGATATCTGTCCCGGTTGGCAAGGGGACATTAGGCAGGATAATGAATGTGATTGGTGAACCCTATGACAAAATGGGCCCCATAAAAGCAGAGCAGAGATGGCCGATTCACCGCCCGGCGCCAGAGTTTGTCGAGCAGGAGCCAGTTACGCAGGTTTTTGAGACCGGCGTTAAAGTCTTCGATCTCCTTATCCCGTTTGTTAAAGGTGGAAAGATAGGGATGTTTGGCGGCGCCGGGGTTGGCAAGACCGTTATCATAATGGAGATGATACATAATATCGCACTGGTTCATGGCGGTGTATCTGTGTTTGCAGGTGTTGGCGAGAGGACGAGAGAGGGTAATGACCTTTACCTTGAGATGAAGGAATCTGGTGTTATAAATAAAGCGGCCCTCATCTATGGCCAGATGAATGAGCCGCCAGGGGCAAGGCTGAGGGTCGGACTGACTGCTCTTACTGTAGCGGAGTACTTCAGGGAAGAAGGTCAGGATGTCCTCATATTTATAGACAATATCTTCAGGTTTACACTGGCAGGTTCAGAGGTGTCGGCTCTCCTTGGAAGGATGCCCTCTGCGGTTGGATACCAGCCGAACCTCGCTACAGACATGGGAACGCTGCAGGAGAGGATTACAACCACAAAGAAGGGCTCCATTACATCCATGCAGGCTATCTATGTCCCTGCTGACGACCTTACAGACCCTGCAGTTGCAACGGCGTTTACACACCTCGATGCCACAGTCGTTCTTTCAAGACAGATCTCCGAGCTCGGAATATATCCTGCTGTTGACCCTCTGGATTCAACCTCAAGAATCCTTGACCCGAAGGTTATCGGGGATGAGCATTATGCTGTTGCAAGGAAGGTTCAGATGATCCTCCAGAGGTATAAAGAACTGCAGGACATCATTGCCATCCTCGGCATGGAAGAGCTCTCCGAAGACGATAAACGCACAGTTTCAAGGGCAAGAAAGATACAGAGGTTCCTGAGTCAGCCCTTCCATGTTGCAGAGGCATTTACCGGGACAGCCGGGAAATACGTCAAACTTGCGGACTCCATAAACGGCTTCAATGCCATTGCAGATGGCAAATACGATGACATGCCGGAGCAGGCATTTTATATGGTCGGGACTATTGAAGAGGCTGAAGAAAAGGCCAAGAAACTCGGCTGGTCCAGGTAAGATTTAAAAAGACTTTTATTAACCACAGAGATCACAGAGGACACAGAGAAAAAATAAAAACTCAACAGTGAATCTTTCATATAATTTTGTAACTCTGTGTCTCAGTGTCTCTGTGTTTTATAATTTCATAAATTGATCTGTGCTTTAAGGAGATGGTAGGTGGAAAATGAATTGAAATTGGAAATAGTCACACCGTATGGCCTTGTCCTGAGCGAAAAGGTGGATGAGGTTGTCGCTGCAGGAAGCGAGGGTGAGTTTGGCGTGCTTTTAGGGCATGTGCCATTTCTAACAACCCTTAAAATCGGGATGCTTACATATAGAAAAGGCAGTGATGTGAGATATGTTTTTGTCAACTGGGGGTATGCAGAGGTAGGGCATGACAAGGTCTTGATACTCGCTGACAGCGCAGAGAAATCCGAAGACATAGATGTCGAAAGGGCCATTGCTTCCAAGAAACGTGCAGAGGAGAGGCTTAAAAAGGCCGAAGAGATCGACTTCGCAAGGGCAGTAGCATCCCTCGAGCGGGCAGTAATGAGGGTGCAAGTTGCAGAGAAGAAAATAGCAAAGTAATAACGTTTTTCCACGAGATTTTTCGACACTTCCAAGCAAATTGAACCCTTAAGTTTGATAAAATAACGGTTCTTTCTCATTTCAAGTGGGTAAATCTGTTTCTTTTATCCCCTCTCCCTTTCTTCATCTTTCTCTTTTTGCATTGCATGTTGGCCACCGTCTATTTCAATTACTATGCCTCTTTCATAGCAGACGAAACTCCCAACTTCTCAACTTCATAACTTCTTAGCTTCTTAATTTGGCTGTTGTCGTCTGAATTTAAGAGCCTCCAATTGCCTGTCTCTCAATCGTTTCCATAACTTTCCTTCTGCGTCTGTTGGCCTCTTCCGCAGGCGCTTAGCAATTCCACCAAGATTAGTGTTCATCCTTTTATTTTACCCCTCACCTTAACCCTCTCCCACAGGGGGAGAGGGGATGTCAAAGAAGCTCCTCTCCCACAAGTTCATATACAATCTTTGCTGGCAGTTTCTTCTCCAGGGAGAGGGAAAATTCTACACACTCAATATGAGAAAGAGCCGTTTTTTATAATAATTATTGTAAAATCTGATGAACCTGAAAAATTAACAACGGTCTTTTGCCTCATCCCAGAGGGCATCCATCTCCTCAAGCGTCATATCAGAAAGGCTTTTTTCCTGCTCTGCTGCCTTCATTTCAATATAGCGGAATCTCGAAATGAATTTGCTTATTGTTCTTCTTAAAGCATCCTCAGGATTAACGCCTACAAATCTCGAAATATTGACAAGCATAAAGAATATATCTCCGAGTTCATCTTCAATCTCAGACCGTTTTTTCTTTTTAACTGCATCCTTGAATTCCTTGAGTTCTTCGTCCAGTTTCTTAATCGCATCTTCAGTCTTTTCCCAGTCAAAACCAACTCTCGCAGCCTTTTTCTGAAGCTTGTGCGCCCTGAGGAGTGACGGAAGTGATTTAGGAACACCTTCAAGGATCGACCCCATGTGCTTACCTTCTCTTTTTTTCTCCTCTTCCCAATGTTTAAGCAATTCATCGCTACTCTTATATTTTGCATTCCCGAATACATGGGGATGCCTTTTAATCATCTTCTCACTGATTTTTTCTATTACATCAGACATGTCAAATTCATTCCTCTCCTTTGCAATCTGGCAGTGAAAAACTATCTGGAAAAGAAGGTCTCCAAGCTCTTCCTTTATTGTTTCCGTACTGCCTTCATCCAGGGCCTCCATGACCTCGTATGTTTCTTCCACAAGAAAGGGCTTAAGCGAATCCCTCGTTTGCTCCCTGTCCCACGGGCAGCCCTTCTCGCTGCGCAAAGCAGCCATAATATCAACAAGCTTTTTTAAATGCATGTTGTCTTGTGCCCCGCGGCCTCTCCTAAGGGCTATTAAGGTTGTATTGTTTTAGCTCTCTGTATGAAAAGACAGGGCCGTCTGTGCAGATATATCTCCCATCAGCATAGCAGTGCCCACACTTACCAACGCCACATTTCATGTGTGCCTCGAGGGTTGTAATGATATTGTCTTCTTGCATGCCCATAGAAGAAAGCCCTCTCATCGCTGCTTCTATCATAATATGCGGGCCACAGATAAACGCATGCGCACTTTTAAACGAAACCCGTGTCTTGTTCAGGTGCTCTGTAACGATGCCTGCATAACCCTTCCATCCCTTATCCTTTCTGTCAACAGTAAGGATTATATTTATACCCTTTTTCTGCCATGCATTAATATCATCTATAAATAAAACCTCTGAAGGATTGCGAGAGCCATAAATGAGTTCGATCTTTCTGAAGTCTTTTTTGTTTTTTATAACCTCGTTTATCAAAGAACGTAAAGGTGCGATGCCTATGCCGCCGGCTACAAACAGGATGTCTTTACCCTTTGCATCACTGATAGGGAAGGCGTTTCCAAATGGCCCCCTTATGCCAATATCATCTCCTGATTTCAGGCAGTGTATGGCAGATGTAACATAACCAACGCGCTTGATACAGAGCTCGATATGTTTTTGAACGCCATAAGTTGATGTTATTGATATTGGCACTTCACCAGCCCCCCACAAAGAAAACATAACAAACTGTCCGGGTGTGTATTTAAAAGGGTTTTCTGGCATGACCCTGAAAAGCTTGACATCAGAGGTCATCCCAATAACCTCCATGACCTTAGCCTTTGAAGGGAGATACAATTCTTTTAGTTTATTTTTCATCTCTTCCCACCTTGAGTTTGTATGCTATTGTTGCCATATCAATTCGCCCGGGGCATGTGATTGTGCATCTTCCGCAGCCCACGCAACCAAACTTACCGAATTGTTCGGGATAGTAGAGAAGTTTGTGGAAATACCACCGCTTTATCCTTAGAATCTTCTTTTCTGCTGGCCAGATATTGCCTGCCATTTTTGTAAAACCCCTGAACATGCATGTGTCCCAGACCCTTAATCTGACACCTTCTGTTGATGAGTGTATTTTATCTATCACATTAAAGCATGTGCAGAGCGGGCATTCATATACACAGCCGCCGCATTCAAAACACCTCTGCGCAACCCCCTCCCAGAAAGAATCATCAACCTTCCCTGAAAGTATCTTCTGCCTCGCATTTTCGAGATTTATCCTCTTTTCAAATCTTGCCTGAGAGCTTAATAGTACTTCATACCGGTCATCGTAATCCGATTTTCTGGGTTTCGACAAAAGGTGGCTAAAATTTTTCACAATATCCAATCCATGTTTTGAGCCTATCTCCACAAGGTAGCGGTCACCTAAGTCTGAAAACTGAATATCAAAGCCTGC
>JACROP010000027.1 GCA_016214385.1 Nitrospirota bacterium | reverse complement strand
TGAGGGAGTGGAGATGGTAATGCCAGGAGATAACACAAACCTGGTAGTAGAGCTGATAACGCCGATAGCAATGGAGAAGGAATTGAGATTTGCCATAAGAGAGGGTGGCAGGACAGTAGGGGCAGGAGTCGTAACTGAGGTTATAGAGTAAATGTAGGGGCAGGGCTTGCTCTGCCTTTAAGAAGTGAGAAGGAGAGGAGAATTAGACAATGCGCGAGATAATCCTTTTGCAGTGCACAGAATGCAAAAACAGAAATTATTCAACGACAAAGAATAAAAAGAATACGCCTGATAAATTGAATATTAAAAAATACTGCAGACATTGTCGGAAACATACAGCTCATAAGGAGACAAAGGCATAAATAAAATTCAAAAATCAAAATTCATCCCGAATAGTCGGGATACATTTTGCATTTTAATTTTTGATTTTTGTATTAGGCCAGTAGCTCTAACGGCTAGAGCAGCGGACTCCAAATCCGCGGGTTGGGGGTTCGAATCCCTCCTGGCCTGCCATATAAAGAGAGTTAAAAGTTAGGAGTTTAGGAGTTAGGAGACTTATGTTACAGAGGATAAAAGATTTTTTTAAGGAAGTAAAAATCGAGTTAAAAAAAGTTGTTTTTCCTAAAAGGGATGAAGTGATAGGCTCGACCTGGGTTGTGATTATAACGGTATTGATAATATCCGCTTTTTTGGGCTTGATAGATATCTGGCTTTCCAGGCTTGTAAGTGTAGCGTTAAAATAGGAGAATTAGAGAATTATGGCGAAAAACTGGTACGTAGTGCACACATATTCTGGTTTTGAAGAAAAGATTAAAACGACTATTGAAGAGAAAGTTCAAAAGGAAGGCCTGGGTGAAAAGATTACAAAGATACTTGTACCGACAGAAAAAGTTATAGAACTCAAAGGAGGGAAAAAAAGGGAGACAGACAAAAAATTTTATCCTGGCTATATCCTGATAGAAATGGAACTTGATGACGAAACATGGCATCTTGTAAGAAGTACTCCGAGGGTTACAGGTTTTGTAGGGGGTATGACTCCTACCCCTCTCCCCTATGAAGAGGTAGAAGTTGTTGTGCAGCAAATCGAAAAGGGACCTGTGCCGCACGTCAGGACACAGTTTAGTATAGGTGACACTGTAAGGATTACAGATGGGCCATTCACCAATTTTGTTGGACTTGTAGATGAAGTGGATGGTGACCACAGCAGGTTAAAGGTTATGGTGAGTATATTTGGCAGACAGACGCCAGTTGAGTTAAATTTCCATCAGGTAGAGAAGACATGATAAGGAGAATAAGTCGTATACGACCTATATGACCTATATTTTGGAGGTTTAGATGGCTAAGAAAGAGATGATCGCTCAGGTAAAGCTTCAAGTACAGGCAGGTAAGGCTAATCCCGCACCGCCCATCGGTCCTGCACTGGGACCTCACGGAGTCAACATAATGGAGTTCTGCAAGGCATTCAATGCGCAGACCCAGGCCCTTGGAGATACAATAATACCTGTAGTTCTCACAATATACTCAGACAGATCGTTCACATTTATTTTAAAAACCCCGCCGGCTGCTGAACTATTAAAAAAAGCTGCAGGGATTATAAAAGGTTCTGGCACGCCAAACAAAGAGATGGTCGGAAAAGTTACGATGGCGCAGGTAAGAGAAATTGCCAGGACAAAGCTCCCTGACCTTAATGCCTTTGATCTGGAGAATGCAGTGAAGATAGTTAAAGGCACGGCCAGGAGTATGGGGATTGAGATAGAAGAAAGTTAAAAATGCAAAATGCAAAATTAAAAAATCTGGAACTTTTTCATTTTGAATTTTAGAGGAGAAATTATGGGCAAAAAATATGTTGCTTCCAGAGGAAAAATTGAAAAGACAAAGGCTTATACCCTTGAGGAAGCTATGGAACTGATAAAGCAATTAGCTTATACAAAATTCGATGAGTCAGTAGATTTAGCTATAAATCTTGGGGTAGACCCTAAAAAGTCAGACCAGATGATAAGGGGGACGTTAGTGCTTCCTCACGGTACGGGTAAAAGGGTCAGGGTGGTTGTCTTTGCAAAAGGTGAGAAGGAGAAAGAAGCCAGGGATGCTGGTGCAGATTATGTTGGTGGTGAAGACCTTGCAGGGAAAATAACTGGCGGCTGGCTGGATTTCGATAAAGCTGTTGCCACCCCGGACCTAATGGGCATGGTTAGTAAACTCGGTAAAATCCTCGGGCCGAGGGGGCTTATGCCAAATCCCAAACTCGGCACTGTTACCTTTGATGTAGGCAAGGCAGTTAAGGAGATAAAGGCAGGTAAAGTTGAATACAAAGTAGAAAAGGCTGGAATTGTCCAGGTGCCTATAGGTAAAGTATCCTTTGACAGCCAGAAGCTACTCGAAAATGCAAATGCGGTTTTGGAATCTATAATAAAGGCAAAACCATCGACAAGCAAAGGCAAGTATCTGAAAAAATTGAGTATCTCATCTACCATGGGTCCTGGAATATCTATAGATGTATCCAGGATTACAGGGGCAGTTGGGAAATAAGCCCCCCTTAGGGGGATTAAACGGTCTGAGACAGCAGGTGCAGGAGGCATAATTGTGAGCTAAGCTCATAGCCTGCCGAGACCAATGAAAAGTTATGTGAGTTTAGAAGTTCAGGAGCTTTTAACTCTCAACTTTTAAATAGGTCTTATAGGACTTATAAGACCTATTCCATTGAGTCTCAGAAGTCCGAAAGGATGCCGATTCGGTATAAGGAAAGGAGGGATGAAAACTGGAAAAACAAGCAAACCGTAAAATTTCTCCGAGCGGAGCAAAGGAGCAAAAAGCCCAGTTAATCTCTGAACTCAGGGATAAATTCATGAAGGCTAAGGGTGTTGTTTTCACCGATTATAAAGGCCTTACAGTCCAGGAGCTTGGAGACTTTAGGAAGACCCTCAGGGCAGCAGCTATTGATTACAAGGTAGTTAAAAACACGCTGGCCAAAAAGGCATCGTCAGGTACCTCGATCGACGCTGCTAAAGGAGAGTTCGCAGGACCAATAGGTATTGCTTTTAGCTACGATGACCCAATACTCCTTGCAAAAAAGGTTCTTGAGTTTGCTAATAAGAATGAAAAGCTCAGGATCAGGGGTGGAGTTATCGAGGGAGGACTCTGCAGTGCTGAAGATGTGAAATCAGTTGCACAACTTCCACCGAGAGGAGTTCTGTTATCCATGTTTATTGGAGCAATGCAGTCACCTTTAAGCAGGCTGGCAGGAGCATTAAATGCAACCTTATCGGGGTTTATCTGTGCGATGGAAGCATTGAAGAACAAAAAGTTAAAAGTTGAAAGTTAAAAGTGAAAAATTTATTTTTCTTCTAAGCTCTTAACTTTTAACTCTCAACTCATAATTTAAATAAAAAAGGAGGTTAAGTAATGGCTGAAGTTACAAAAGAGCAGGTTTTTGGGTTTATAGACAAAATGACAATCCTTGAAATGTCCAAGTTTATAAAAGAATTTGAAGAGAGGTACGGCGTTACAGCAGCAGCTCCTGTTTCTGTGGCTGCTACGGGAGGCCCTGTAGCCGCTGCTGCACCTGTGGAAGAAAAGACCAGTTTTGATGCTGTCCTTGCCTCTGCCGGAGACAAAAAGATACAGGTTATAAAAGTAGTCAGGGAACTTACAGGGCTCGGGTTAAAAGAAGCAAAGGAACTTGTTGATGGAGCACCAAAACCAATCAAAACAGGCATTTCCAAGGAAGAGGCTGAGACAATCAAGGCAAAGTTAGAAGAGCAAGGTGCAAAGGTAGAAATAAAATAGGGATTAGGGGTTAGGGATTAGGGGTTAGTAAAAACCAATCCCCAATCCCTAATCCCCAATACCCAATAAAAGAAGGAGAGACATGGCAAAAGTTTTACGCGAGAGAAAGGATTTTGGGAAGATCCCCGTTATAATTGCAGTGCCAAATCTAATAGAGGTGCAGAAACGTTCATTTGAACGATTTTTACAAAAGGATATCCCTGCGTCTAAAAGGGAAGACATAGGGCTTCAGACTGCCTTTAATAGTGTATTCCCGATTGTTGATTATAATGAGACGGCCTCTATTGAGCTTGTCGAGTATATCGTATGTGAGTCAAAATATGATATAAGAGATTGCCTGCATAAAGGTATTACGTATGCTGCTCCGCTAAAGATAAAGGTAAAATTGAACCTCTGGGAAAAAGACGAGGCAGGCAAAAGGGCCATTAAAGAGTCCAGAGAGCAGGAAGTTTATCTGGGCGAGCTTCCTCTGATGACCGATACCGGCACTTTTATTATAAATGGAACTGAAAGGGTTGTAGTAAGCCAGCTTCACCGTTCTCCAGGGGTATTTTTCAGTCATGATAAAGGAAAGACTCATGTAAGCGGAAAGGTTCTTTACTCGGCCAGGATAATACCTTCGCGCGGTTCGTGGCTTGACTTTGAATTTGATACAAAAGATATCCTTTATGTGAGAATAGACAGGAGGAAAAAACTCCCTGCCACTATCATTCTTAAGGCCCTTGGCTATACAGATGAACAATTACTCAAGATTTTCTATCCCATAGAGGAAATAAATATAAAAGATAGAGGGTTTGTCCGCAAGGTAAGCGATGTCCTTATAGGGCTGAAGGCCCCCAAGAACATATACGCTCCGAAGACAAAGGAACTACTTGTTAAAGAGGGGAGTAAAATAACAAAGGTTGCCCTGAAGAAGATGGAGGCTTCAGGTATTAAAGAGATACCTATTTTAAAAGAAGAGCTTTTAGGTCGGGTAACACTTGCCGATATAATTGACACTGAGACAGGAGAAGTTATATTAGAGGGTAACGAGGAAATCACAAGTGAGGCATTAGAGAAGGTAGCCGCTTCAAAAATATCTACCCTTCACCTCCTCTTCATTGATGGGATTCATTACCTGCCGTCGTTAAGAGATACACTCCTGACAGATAAGGTACGGGATGCTAATAAGGCAATAATAGAGATTTACAGAAAACTCAGGCCAGGTGAGCCACCCACTATGGCTGCTGCAAAAGACCTTTTCAATGGCCTGTTTTTCAATATTAAAAGATATGACTTATCTCCAGTTGGAAGACTGAAGCTTAATACACGTCTCGGTCTTGATGTCCCTCTTGAGACAAGGGTTTTAACAGATAAAGACATAATTGAGGTTGTTCGTTACCTCCTTAATCTGAGGGCTGGCAAAGGGGAGGTCGATGATATAGACCACCTCGGCAACAGGAGGATCAGGGCAGTCGGAGAGCTCCTTGAAAATCAGTTCAGGATTGGCCTTATAAGAATGGAAAGGACTGTGAAAGAAAAGATGACCCTGGCAGAGCTTGAGACCATAATGCCCCATGACCTGATAAATGCAAAACCGGTTATTGCCGCTGTTAAGGAATTTTTTGGCTCAAGTCAGTTAAGCCAGTTTATGGACCAGACAAATCCTCTTTCTGAGATTACCCATAAAAGGAGGCTCTCAGCCCTCGGGCCAGGCGGTCTTACGAGGGAAAGGGCAGGTTTTGAGGTGAGGGATGTGCACCCCACACACTATGGCCGCATATGCCCTATAGAAACACCTGAAGGACCCAATATTGGACTTATAACATCTTTAGCTACTTACGCAAGGGTTAATGATTATGGCTTTATAGAATCTCCTTACAGAAAAGTTGTAGATGGTAAGGTCACGGAAGACATAGGGTACCTCTCAGCCATAGAAGGGGAGAAATATGTAATTGCCCAGGCAACATCTCCCATGGATGCAAGAGGCAACCTCATAGGTGAAACTGTGTCAGCCAGGGTTGGTGGCGATTTCAAGATTGTGATGCCTAAGGAGGTGCAGTACATGGATGTTTCTCCCAAACAGATAGTCAGTGTATCTGCATCTCTTATCCCATTCTTAGAAAATGATGATGCCAACAGGGCACTTATGGGCTCTAACATGCAGCGCCAGGCAGTTCCTCTGCTGCAGTCAGAGGCTCCTGTTGTAGGGACTGGAATGGAACATGTTGCAGTAAGGGATTCAGGAGTTATAGCTACTGCTAAGAGATCTGGTGTTGTTGAATGTTCAGATGCATCGAGGATAGTTGTGAGAAGCGATGGAGGCGTGGATATATATAATCTGATTAAATTTTACCGTTCAAACCAGGCTACCTGCATCAATCAGAAACCAATAGTAAAGGTTGGTGAAAGAGTTAAAAAAGGGCAGGTTATAGCAGATGGCCCGGCTACAGATGCTGGAGAGCTTGCCCTCGGTAAAAATGTGCTTGTGGCCTTTATGCCGTGGGGGGGATACAATTTTGAGGATGCCATTCTTATAAGCGAAAGAGTTGTGAAAGAAGATGTTTATACCTCAATCCATATAGAAGAGTTTGAGATAGAAGCCAGGGAGACAAAGCTTGGTGCTGAGGAGATAACGAGGGATATCCCTAATGTTGGGGAAGAAGCCCTTCGAAACCTTGATGAAAGCGGAATTATACGAATAGGGGCTGAGGTGAAACCTGGAGATATTCTTGTGGGTAAAGTTACCCCTAAGGGTGAGACCCAGCTTACACCTGAGGAGAAACTTTTGAGGGCCATATTCGGCGAGAAAGCTGAGGAGGTAAGAGAAAACTGCCTTTATGTCCCCCCTGGGATAGAAGGAACAGTTATTGATGCAAAGATATTCTCCAGGAAAGGTGTTAAAAAAGATGAGAGGGCGAAGAGCATCGAAGAGGAAGACTTGCACCGCATACAGAGGGATTTTGAAGAGGAAGTTAGAATCGTAAGAGAAGAAAAATATAGAAAGGTAAGGGAAAAACTTCTCGGGCAAAAAATTGCTGAAAATTTAGTGCTTCCGAGGAAACGAGAAGTCTTGTGCCCAGCAGGAAAGAGGCTGACCGAAGAACATCTTGAGGCTATTTCTGACGAATATCTTCATAGAATAAAGCTGGCAGACCACGAGGAGAGCGAGAAAATTAAACTTATTCACACTGAGACAGAAGAATATATACAGATGCTGGAGTCACATTATGATGAGAAGATAGGAAGACTCAGGAGGGGTGATGAACTGCCACCTGGCGTGTTTAAAGTCGTTAAAGTGTACATCGCAATTAAAAGAAAAATACAGGTTGGTGACAAGATGGCCGGCAGGCACGGCAATAAGGGGGTTGTATCTATGATACTGCCTGAAGAGGATATGCCTTACCTGCCTGATGGAACTCCCGTTGACATTGTGCTCAATCCGCTCGGTGTTCCCTCTCGAATGAATGTTGGGCAGATACTTGAGGCACATCTCGGGTGGGCAGCAAAGGCATTAGGAATTCATGCAGCAACGCCTGTTTTTGAAGGTGCAAAAGAGGAAGAAATAAAGAAACTTCTTAAAGAGGCAAAATTACCGCAGAGCGGACAGATTACACTTTATGACGGCAAGACTGGAGAGCCATTCCAGAGGCCGGTGACTGTGGGCTGTATATACATGATGAAGCTTCACCACTTAGTTGATGATAAGATGCATGCCCGTTCTATTGGGCCGTACTCTTTGGTTACCCAGCAGCCTCTCGGTGGTAAGGCACAGTTCGGAGGGCAGAGATTAGGAGAAATGGAGGTCTGGGCCCTCGAGGCTTATGGGGCAGCACATACACTTCAAGAGTTTCTTACTGTCAAAAGTGATGATGTGGCTGGCAGGGCGAGGATGTACGAGGCTATTGTTAAAGGAGACGCCACTCTTGAACCGGGGATTCCAGAGTCCTTCCATGTTTTAATAAAAGAACTCCAGAGCTTGGGGCTTGATATTGAGCTCCTGGAAGAAAAATCATAAGGGGGTAAAACTTTGGTTAATGATGTGTATTCTATTTTTGAAAAACCTAAGAATCCTACAGAATTCGAGTCTATAACGGTCAAGCTTGCCTCTCCTGAAAAAATAAGGGCATGGTCTTACGGTGAGGTAAAGAAACCAGAGACCATTAATTACCGGACTTTTAAACCGGAGAGGGATGGCCTTTTCTGTGCTAAAATTTTTGGGCCTATCAAAGACTGGGAATGTATATGCGGCAAATACAAAAGAATGAAGCACAGGGGTGTGGTATGTGACAAATGTGGAGTCGAGGTCATTCAGTCGAAGGTAAGACGTGAGAGGTTGGGCCATATAGAGCTGGCCACACCCGTTGCACATGTATGGTTTTTAAAGGGTGTGCCAAGCAGAATTGGAACGCTGCTCGATATTGGTATGAGGCAGCTTGAGAAGGTTCTCTATTTTGAAAATTACATTGTGGTTGATATAGGAGATACAAGTCTTAAAGAGAAGGATCTCCTGACCGAAGAAGAATACAAAAAGAAGCTCCAGGAATTTGGTGAGAGATTTAAAGCCGGTATAGGAGCAGAGGCCGTAAGGGAACTTTTAAGGAGGGTAGACCTTGATGCCCTCGCAACAGAGTTAAGGATGAAAATCCATGACTCCCAGTCACTCGGAGTTAAAAGGAAACTCACAAAGAGATTAAGGGTTGTAGAGGCCTTCAGAAAGTCGGATAATAAGCCGGAGTGGATGATAATGGATGTGATTCCTGTACTGCCACCCGATTTACGCCCCCTTGTCCCTTTAGAAGGCGGCAGGTTTGCAACATCAGACCTTAACGATCTATACCGAAGGGTTATAAACAGGAATAACAGGTTGAAAAGGCTGATGGAGCTCAAGGCACCTGGCGTTATTATTCGCAATGAGAAAAGAATGCTTCAGGAGTCTGTGGATGCACTTTTTGACAATGGCAGAAGAAGCAAGGTTTTAAAGACTACTACTAAAAGGCCTCTGAAATCCTTGAGCGATATGATAAAAGGCAAGCAGGGCCGCTTTAGACAAAACCTTCTTGGCAAGAGGGTAGATTATTCAGGCCGTTCTGTCATTGTTGTAGGTCCTGAGCTAAGGCTGCATCAATGCGGCCTTCCAAAACGGATGGCCCTTGAGCTCTTTAAACCATTTATTTTCGCAAAACTCGAAGAAAAAGGCCATGTTACCACTATTAAGGCAGCCAAGAAAATGGTAGAACAAGAAAGGCCTGAAGTATGGGATGCCCTTGAAGAAGTGATAGGCGAACATGTTGTTCTTTTAAACAGGGCACCAACCCTTCACCGTCTCGGTATTCAGGCATTTGACCCTGTCCTTGTAGAAGGTAAAGCAATAAAGCTTCATCCCCTGGTTTGCACTGCCTTCAATGCAGACTTTGATGGTGACCAGATGGCAGTGCATGTTCCGCTTTCTATGGAGTCCCAGGTAGAAGCGAGGGTATTGATGATGTCTGTGGGCAATATTCTCTCTCCTGCTAGCGGCAAGCCTATTGCTACACCTACACAGGATATGGTTCTTGGTATTTACTACCTTACAAAGGAGAAGAAAGGGACAAAATGGGAGGGTAAAGTTTTTTCAGGGCCTGAAGAGGTAAGGATTGCCTATGATGCAAATGAGGTCGGGGAACACACAAGAATAAAAGTCAGGATGGATGGTTCTATTATTGATACAACAGTGGGGCGCGTTATTTTCGGTGAGATTTTGCCAGAGGGTATCCAATTTTCTATGGTTAACAGGGAGATGACCAAAAAAGAAATCGGCAAACTTGTAGAATACTGTTACAAGAAAGCCGGAAAAAGGGCTACTGTTGTGTTTCTGGATAACATTGAGAAGCTTGGGTTCCGTTATGCAACAAAATCTGGAATGTCAATCTGCATAGACGATATGCATGTACCTTCGAAAAAGGCTCAATTTATAAAAGAAGCAGAGATGGAAATAATGGATGTCCAGAGACAATACTCTGAGGGATTGATCACAAACGGCGAACGTTATAATAAGGTCATAGATATATGGGCGCATGTTACCGAAAGAATTGCAGATGAAATGATGAAGGAACTCGGCGCTGAAGGTGGTAAAAAACTCAATGAAGAAGACCTCAAAGAGCGACGTTCCTTTAACAGCATCTTTATGATGGCGGATTCAGGGGCAAGGGGTTCCACAGCCCAGATCAGACAGCTTGCCGGAATGAGAGGACTGATGGCAAAACCTTCTGGAGAAATAATTGAAACGCCGATAACTGCAAATTTCAGGGAGGGTCTCACACCGCTTCAGTATTTTATCTCAACGCATGGCGCAAGAAAAGGTTTAGCGGATACGGCTCTCAAGACTGCAAATTCAGGATACCTTACAAGGAGACTCGTTGACGTCGCCCAGGACGTTATAATTACAGAGGATGATTGCCGGACCCATGACGGGATTTATGTTACGAGTCTTGTCGAGGGCGGTGAAATTATTGAACCTCTTGAAGAGAGGATTTTTGGCAGAGCTGCAGCGGAAGATGTGAAGGACACTATTACAAAAGAATTGATAGTAGCAAAGGGTAAAGAAATAAACGATGAGCTTACCCAGAGGGTAATAGATGCTGGAATTGATAAGGTAAAAATACGTTCTGTCCTTACATGTCAATCTAAATACGGTGTGTGCAAAAAATGTTATGGACGGGACCTCAGCAGGGGAGATAAGGTAGAGATTGGTGAAGCTGTCGGTATAATTGCAGCTCAGTCCATTGGTGAGCCAGGTACCCAGCTTACCATGAGGACATTCCATATTGGTGGTGCTGCAACAAAGCTGGTGGAGCAGACCATCCTTGAGGCTAAAAATCCCGGGACAGTAAAGTTTATCAACCTTATGACAGTTAAAGACAGGGAAGGCCTTTTTGTAGTGATGAACCGTAATGGAAGCATTGCCATTGTTGACCCGAAAGGCAGGGAAAAGGAAAAGTACACTGTTGTCTATGGTGCAAAACTAAGGGTCGCAGATGACCAGAAGGTGGATGTCGGGCAGAGGCTTGTTGAATGGGACCCATATTCGATCCCTATCCTTACCGAGGTAGGAGGAAAGGTCGCTCTTGGCGATATAGTAGAAGGCGTTACAGTGAAAGAGGAAGTGGATGAGGTTACAGGCCTTGCGCATAAGGTCATTATCGAATATCCAGCCAATACGAGGCCAAGGATATCAATAAAAGATGAACATGGCAAGACGACTTTAAAAATCCCCAGCACCAACAATCCTGCAAGGTATTTGTTGCCTTCTGGAGCCCACGTCCTTGTCGAAAAAGGGGATATGGTCTATCCAGGAGATGTCATAGCCAAGATCCCGAGAGAAACCACAAAGACAAAAGACATCACAGGGGGGCTGCCGAGGGTAGCAGAGCTATTTGAGGCCAGGAAACCCAAAGAACAGGCTATTGTCAGCGAGATAGACGGTATTGTTGAGTTTCGTGGATTCCACAAAGGCATGAGGGCAGTGGTTGTTAAAGGAGGCACAGACACAAGGGAGTATTTAATTCCAAAGGGTAAGCATGTGAGTGTCCATGAAGGTGACTGGGTAAAGGCAGGGGAACCTTTGATGGATGGCTCGGTTAACCCCCACAACATACTTGAAATATTAGGCCCTAAGGAGCTTCAGCGATATCTCGTCGATGAGGTACAGAAGGTATATAGGCTGCAAGGTGTCTCAATCAATGATAAACACATAGAAGTTATAGTGAGACAGATGATGAGGAAAGTGAGGATCGAAAATCCAGGCGATACTGATTTCCTTGTTGGCGAACACGTAGACAAACGCACTTTTATCGAAGAGAATGAAAGGGTGCTGGCAAAAAAAGGCAAGCCATCTCAGGCAAAGCCTCTGCTACTCGGTATTACAAAGGCATCCCTTACCACAGAGAGTTTTATTTCTGCTGCTTCTTTCCAGGAGACTACAAAAGTTCTCACCGAGGCGGCTATCAATGGTATGGTGGATGTACTCAGGGGGCTCAAAGAGAATGTAATAATGGGCAGACTTATTCCTGCCGGTACAGGGATGAGCTGTTACAGAGATACATTTGTGGAAAAAATAGAGGAATAGTAAAGCCCCCCGCCTTTTAGTCGGGGCTTCACTGAATTTAAAAATATTTTTTCCTCTGTGTCCTCTGTGGTTAACTAATTTTTTGTTCTGACATGAAGTTTATTGCTGACTCAATGCTCGGTCGCCTTGCCAAGTGGCTGAGACTCCTTGGTTTTGATACCATCTATTATCCTGAGATCGAAAATAGTCTTCTCCTGAGAATAGCGAAAGAGCAGGGCCGTCTTGTCTTAACAAGAGACACGAGTCTTATAAAAGTGAGGGAACTAAAAGAAGTCAGGCCCGCCCCGCTTCGCGGAGCGAGGCCGGGGAGTCAGGAGTCGGGAGTCGAGGAGCCGAAGAAATTTTTCTTATTAATCGATAACGACCCGTTTGAACAACTGAAAGCTGTAGTAACACACTTTAACCTGAAAAATTTTTCTCTGATGCATAGATGTGTTGAATGCAACAGCCTCCTCCAGAGGGTCTCAAAAATGCAAGTGCAGGGGTCTGTTCCAGAATATGTTTTTTTGCATTCAGACTTATTCAATAAATGCCCAGGCTGCGGCAGAATCTACTGGCATGGTTCGCACCCCCAAAAAATCAAGGATAAGTTAAAAGAAATTTTAAGTAAGAAATAAAGTGTCCCTCTCCCCAAAAAATTGATGTTGTTTTATGTTATATTTTTATATAAAAATCTGGAGTGAAATTATTTCACAATCTAAAAGGAGGAAGTGATGAAGAGATTTTTTGCGTTATTTCTTTTAAGTTTTTTTATTCCAGGCATTGTTCATGCGTTTAGCCTCTCACCTATGATTCCAGGAGAAAGCGGCTTCAAGTTTACAAAGATGAAGGTTGGTTCGTGGGCCGAGTATCAGATGAAAGGCCCGGAAGATGGGATAATGAAGTATTCTGTAGTTGGCAAAGATGGAGAGAACATATGGTTTGAGATGAAGTCAACTTTAAAAAACAGTGGTGTCATAATCTCAAAGGTTTTAATATCTGATTCGGGCAAAGTCCTGAAGCTTATAGTAAAAGAGGGCAATGCCCCTGCCATGGAGATGCCTGTTGAGGTGTTAGAGCCAAAAAGTGAGACAGGAAAAGAGACCGGTCAGAGCAGCGGCTGTCCACCTAAAATAGATAAGGCAAAAATTACAGTGAAGGCAGGTAGCTTTGATACTACCTATGTGGTGGTTTTTGATTCCATCTGCAGGACTGTTGTTGCAGAGAGCTGGCTCTCATCAAATGTCCCCACATTTATTGTCTCCGCTAAAATGGGGGATACGACTCTGGAGCTTACGAGGTTTGGTATGAGCGGGGCAGTGAGTGAGATTACAGAGAAACCTCAGAAATTCCAGGCTCCTCCTTCTATGCCTATGAAAAAGTGATTAAAGTAGTTGCGCATTCTGGTTACAGGGGCGAAGAATATCCCAAGGCTATAATTATTGAAGATGTGAGGCATGAGGTATCTGAAATCATCAAACAGTGGATAGAGCCCGGCAAAAGATATTTCAGGATAAAGATAAATAAGGATTCAATTTACACTGTCTACTATGATGAGGACTTAAGGGAGTGGTTTTCAGGAGATTATGATAGCAATAGTTGATTATGGGATGGGAAACCTGAGGAGCGTTGAAAAGGGTTTTCTCAAGGTAGGTGTTGATGCCGTGGTTACAAGTGACTCCAGGGTTATCGATGATGCAGATGGAGTTGTCCTTCCAGGGGTTGGTGCCTTCAGGGACTGTATGCGCGAACTTACAAACCTTAAGCTCACTGATACCGTTGTCCGCTCTATTGAAAAAGGCAAGCCCTATCTTGGCATTTGCCTTGGGCTTCAGATCCTGTTCAGCGAATCCGAAGAATTCGGCCAATGCAGAGGCCTTGATATATTCAAGGGGAAAGTTGTGCGGTTTCCGGTTAATGAATTGAAAGTGCCTCACATGGGCTGGAATGAAATAAAAGTCGTAAGGAAGAACCCTCTTCTCGAAGGGATTTCTGATGGCTGTTATTTCTACTTTGTGCACTCTTTCTATGTTGTTCCTGAGGATAATGCTGTAGTCTCCACAACCACAGATTATGGCGTTACATTTACCTCTATGGTGTGGAAGGATAATATCTTTGCAACCCAGTTCCATCCTGAAAAGAGCCAGAAGATGGGGCTTATGGTCTTGAGAAATTTTGGGAGAATAGTTGGAGCTTCTTGATTTATCTAATTTGCGGAGGCCTCTCTGGACTTAAAAAGGAGGTCTTTAACAGTTGTCTTCAGTACAGGATGTATTTTATCAGGGGCTATTTCTGATAGGGGTTCAAGGACAAATGTTCTCTTTTGCATTTCTGGATGAGGTATATCGAGGTCAGGGGTTTTCAGAACCAGGTCATCGTAAAATAATATATCAAGGTCTATAACCCTTGGGCCCCATCGTTTACCTTTGTTTCGGCCGAGCCTGACTTCGATTTCTTTCAGTATTCTTAATAATTCTCCGGGCACTACCTCTGTCTCTACTTCTATAGCCATATTGATAAATTCAGGCTGGTCTTTGATTCCCCAGGGCGCTGTCTTATAGAGAGATGAGCGCTTTGTAACCTTTACACCCTTTTCTATCAGTAACTCGATAGCCCTGAAGCAGTTTTCTTCCCTGTTGCCGAGATTAGAGCCGATTCCTATGTAAGCTGTTGCCATTGTTAATTCCAGATTATGCATTAAGAAAACCACTGAGGCACAGAGACACAGAGGATATGATTTTTTAAACCACAAAGAACACGAAGTTCACGAAGAAAAAATAAAGAACTTAGTGTTCTTCGTGCTCTTCGTGGTGTTATATTTCAGTTTTTTCTCAGCGTCTCTCTACGAGTCATCGACCGTGTCTCTGTGGTTAACGCATTTTTCGGGTTAATGAGCTTTGTCGAATTACAGTATCTTCCTGAGCCTTTCTACAGATTCTCTAATCCTTTCAACAGGGGCTGTGAGGGCAAACCTTACATATCCCTCACCAGGCGTGCCAAAACCATTGCCAGGAGTAGCAAGGATACCTGCCTTGTCAAGCATGTGGGCTACAAAGCTTGTTGAATTAAACCCATTCGGGACATTTCCCCACATATAAAAAGTGGCCTTTGGTTTTTCAAGCTCAATGCCCAGACTCAGCAGGCCATCAAAGAGGACATCCCTTCTTTCCTGATAGGTATCCCTTATTTTTTTGAGGATAGTATCATCTGTTTTGAATGCCTCTATAGCTGCCTCCTGTATTGCCTGAAACACGCCTGAGTCAAG
>JACROP010000026.1 GCA_016214385.1 Nitrospirota bacterium | reverse complement strand
TTCTTTGCCATGTACAGGGCATCATCTGCAGCTTTTATTAAACCTTCTCTGTCCATTGCATCATCTGGAAAGGTTGATACGCCGACGCTGACAGTTAGATGTACTTCTTTACTCTCAAGGTTGAAGGTGTGCCGGGCTGTTTCATTTCTTATTCTCTCTGCAGTCTTCAGGGCGCCTTCAAGCGGAGTCTCAAAAAGAATAACAGCAAATTCCTCGCCTCCGTACCGGGCTGCAGAGTCCATGCCTCTTAGATTCTTAAGGAGAATATCGGCAAGCCCTTTAAGTGCATTATCCCCGGCCTGATGACCGTAAGTATCATTGAATTTCTTGAAATAATCAATATCAATCATGAGAAGCGACAGGGTCCTGCCATATCTCCTTGCCCTTTTAATCTCAACCTCTAATTGCTCATGAAAAGTCCTGTGGTTGTTAAGACCTGTAAGGCCATCGGTTTTCGCAAGTTTTAAAATCTCTTCGTGAAGAAATGCCTTCCTGATAGCCACTGCAGCCTGAAAAGAAAACATCAAGGCTAAATCCTCATCCTCCGGGGTAAACTCCTCAGCCCCGATTCTGTTGGCAAGAATAAACTCTCCGATAATTTCCCCCTCTACTATTATAGGCACAATCAGCATATTCCTCAGCAGCAAGCCACCTTCTACTATTGCTGCAAGCCTCGGGTCTCTCATTGGGTCGGTTAACTTAAGTGGCATTCCTTTGTTGAGAGCTTCTTTGATAAGGTCGCTGGCCATTTTATTGAAGTTATCAAGAGTTATTGCTGATGACGAACGAAAATGACTGACCTCCCTGTTAAACTTATCTATTAATAATATGGCGCTGAATTCTGATTTAATAAGGTTCTTGCCGCTGTTTATAAGGTTTTCCATGATTTCATCCAGATCCAGTTTGGATGCCATAAAGCTGCTTAATTCATTCAATATGTTTAGCGTCCTCACATGATATTGCTCTTTCTGAATTGCACCCTCAAGCTCTCTTATCTTATCCTTCAATGCCCTGCCCATAAGATTGAAGTTCTCTGCCAGTGTGCCTATCTCATCGCCGCCCGAAACGGGTAGCTCTTCAAATTCGCCTTCAGCCATTTTCTTTGTGGCAGATGAAATTCGCTGTAAGGGCCTGCTAATCCCTCTCATATAGAATGCTACGATGGTAAAGATTCCTATAAAGGAGAGTATCAGGGCAATGCTAAAAAAGACATAGGCCCTCTTGCGAGCAGATTCTATCTCAATGAGCTTATCGGCCCCGGATAGGGTCTCCGATACTCTTTCTGCACTGAAATAAATATCTCTAATAGAAAGGGATGATAGTATGACAATGAGGACTAAAAGGCCTATCCCGATGAAATAAATGACAGTAAGTCTACCCGGAGCTTTCATGACCCTTTTAGGATACTAATTGTATTATCCATGGTTGCCATGCCCTCTTCATAAATTATATGGCATGCAGGGGCGTATTGCAATATGGCCTGCCTGTTGCTTTTAATCAAAGCCCTTATGTATAATACTTTAAAACTTAAAAAGTTGTTCTGGAGGTAGAGAACAAATGAATACCCTTAAAACTATGGTTCTTTTGGTTGCCCTTACACTGGCTCTTGTGTGGGCAGGGGCTGCCTTTGGAGGTAAGTCAGGAATGACCATGGCCCTCATTTTTGCCTTAGCAATGAACCTCTTTGCCTACTGGTTCAGTGATAAGATTGTCCTTAAAATGTACGGTGCCCGTAAAGTAACCGAGGCCGAGGCTCCTGAGCTATATTCGATGGTACGAAGGCTCACGCAGAAGTCAGGACAGCCCATGCCAAAGGTTTATATAATCGATCAGGATCAGCCCAATGCCTTTGCTACAGGCCGCAATCCAAAACATTCTGCAGTTGCAGTAACCACAGGAATAATGCGGATTCTAAGCAGGGAAGAGCTCGAAGGTGTTATTGGCCATGAGCTTGCCCATATAAAACACAGGGATATCCTTATAAGCACTATTGCTGCTACAATAGCAGGCGCCATAAGCTATCTTGCACAGATGGCTCAGTGGGCAGCAATATTCGGTGGTAGAAGTAGTGATGACAGAGAGGGAGGTAACCCCATTGCAGCCCTCGTCATGATGATAGTTGGCCCTATTGCAGCCCTGCTTATACAGATGGCTATATCCCGCTCAAGGGAATATGCTGCTGATGCAGGAGGGGCAAGGATTGCAGGAAATCCAAGGTACCTTGCAAATGCACTTAAGAAGCTCTTCCCAGAGGATACCAATGGAGGCAAGCCCTTCCACTGCCCACATGTTCATAGTAAACCCCCTCTCAGGCGGTGGCTTATTGAAACTTTTCAGTACCCATCCTCCAATGGAGGAAAGGATTGCAAGGCTTGAGTCAATGAGCCTTTAAAAATATTTTATTTTCTTCATGCAAAGGAAGGGGTGGCAAATGCCACCCCTTTTTAATTTATAATAACTTATGAGCAAAGACTTAATTTTAGCCACAGAGGTCATAGAGAAAAAATGAACTGAGAACTAAGAAGTAAGAAGTGAGAAGTGAAGTCATAACTTCCCATTTCCTATTTCTCATTTCCCAATTTATATCTCTGTGCTCTCTGTGGTTAATTTATAATTTCCTATACATGAACTTAAGAGAAATTAAAGAAAAGGTTTTCTCAGAGGAAAGGCTTTCCCAGGAGGACGCCTTAGGGCTTTTTGAAAGCAATGATATTTTTACCATTGGAAGGCTCGCATCTTATGCCTCGAACAAGAAAAATGGTAACAATGTCTACTTTATCCAGAACCGTCACATAAACCCCACTAACATATGTATCAACCGCTGTAAATTTTGCGCTTTCAGCCGCTCAAAAGGTGAAAGGGGGGCATATGAATTAACAATTGAGGAGATCATAGAGAAAATCAGAATACAGAATACAGAATACAGAATACAGACAAAAAGCTTTAAACAACAAACTCAGAATATAAACTCGTCCCTTGTCCCTCGTCCCTCGTCACTATCTATCTCAGAGGTTCATATTACGGGCGGCCTCCATCCAGACTGGCCTTTTGAGCTCTACCTTGAGATATTAAAACGGCTTAAGGAGTCTTTCCCTCATATTCACATAAAGGCATTTACAGCAGTTGAGGTTGACTATTTCTCAAAGATAAGCGGCCTGAGCCTGACCGACACTCTCAAAGCCTTAAAGGCAGCAGGGCTTGACTCAATGCCTGGAGGCGGGGCTGAGATATTTCATGAAGATGTGAGAAAAAAAATATGCCCTGAAAAAATAGATGGCAGAAGATGGCTTGAGATAATGGCAGAAGCCCACAGGCTCGGTATCAAATCAAACGCCACAATGCTTTATGGCCATATCGAGCAGTACGAGCACAGGGTTGATCATATGTTACAGTTGAGAGACCTTCAAGACAGCACAGGAGGGTTTCAGGCATTCATCCCCCTCTGTTTTCATTCAAAAAACACAGAGCTTTTTAGAAAGGGTTATACTTCTGGCCTTGACGACATAAAGACCATAGCTGTATCCAGACTCTTCCTTGACAACTTTGCGCACATAAAGGCCTACTGGGTAATGCTCGGTAAAAAGGTCGCCCAGTTGTGCCTCCTTTTTGGAGCCGATGACCTGGATGGCACAGTTGTAGAGGAAAAGATTACCCATTCAGCAGGGGCAATCTCAGAGAAGGCCATTTCAAAAGATGAATTGATAAATCTCATAGAAAAGACTGGCAAGGTGCCTGTTGAGAGGGACTCGTTTTATAAAGAAACACCTATGCCGACAAATCGGCACAAAGTGCAATGAAAATGTCATTCCTGCGAAAGCAGGAATCCAGAAGGAACTGGATTCCGTGTCAAGCACGGAATGACGAATTGAGGTGATTTTCAGATGAACAGAATCCATAGAGAAGAAGGCTTACGATTGCTTAAAGAAGCATCCCTCTTTGACCTCGGGGAACAGGCTGATGCAATGAGGAAAGTTTTGCATTCTGATGGCATTGTTACCTTTGTCATTGACCGTAACATAAACT
>JACROP010000025.1 GCA_016214385.1 Nitrospirota bacterium | reverse complement strand
TTTTCCCAAAACAATCAACTACCACTTCGTAATAACAGTTTTTGCTTTTCTCTTAAAGACTTATCTTCGGTTATACCCTATTTCTGGGGGAACTCCTGTCAAAAATTACCTGCCTCGCCCTCTACTCCCACTCTATAGTGCTCGGCGGTTTGCTGCTTATATCAAAAACCACCCTGTTTACGCCTTTGACTTCATTGATAATCCTGTTCGATATTTGACCGAGAACCTCATAGGGTAGCCTTGCCCAGTCAGCGGTCATGCCATCTACACTTTCCACAGCCCTTATGGCAACAACATTTTCATATGTCCTCTCATCACCCATGACACCAACACTTCTTACAGGGAGAAAGACTGCAAAGGTCTGCCATAACCTGCCATAAAGCCCTGCCTTTTTCACCTCATCGAGGACTATGGCATCTGCCTTTCTCAGGATAGCTAATCTCTCCCCTGTCACCTCTCCTATGCATCTTATGGCAAGGCCAGGGCCAGGGAAGGGATGGCGGTTTATTATCTCATCAGGCATCCCGAGTTCTCTACCAAGGACACGCACCTCGTCTTTAAACAGTTCCCTCAATGGTTCGATGAGCTTCAACTTCATCTTCTTAAGTAGTCCGCCAACATTATGGTGGCTTTTTATAGTGGCTGAAGGCCCTTTAAATGATACGCTTTCTATCACATCAGGGTATAAAGTCCCCTGGGCAAGGAAGCCAACATTCTTCAGTTTCATTGCCTCTTCTTCAAAAACCCTTATGAACTCATTGCCTATAATTTTTCTCTTTTTCTCAGGGTCCTTTACACCTTTAAGTCTCCTTAAAAACCTTTCTGCGGCATCAACGCAGACGATATTCATATGGAAATTCCTCCGCAAGGTATCTTCGACCTTCTTCGCCTCCCCTTCCCTTAACACCCCGTTATCGACAAATATACAGGTAAGGGCGTCTCCGATAGCCTCATGCACCAGAACCGCTGTAACAGCAGAATCAACACCACCGCTTATACCACACACAACGCCTCTGTCTTTAACTTTTTCTTTAATCTCATTTTTTGCAGTATCTATAAAAGACTTCATGGTCCAGGTAGGCTTGCAACCACATATCTCAAAGAGAAAGTTTTTGAGGATGTTCGTCCCCTCTGTCGTATGGGCAACCTCTGGATGAAACTGAAGGGCATAAAACTTCCTCTCCCTATCTGCCATTGCTGCAACAGGGGAATTGTCAGTATGGGCTATTGGTATAAAACCGTGTGGCGCCAGCTCAATCCTGTCACCATGGCTCATCCAGACAGTTGTTTTCTCTGCGATACTCTCAAGTATATCGCTATTGTCATCCACTATGAGCTCTGCACGGCCATATTCCCTCTTCAGAGCCCTGCCAACCTTACCTCCAAGGCAATGTGCCATAAGTTGCATCCCGTAGCAAATACCGAGAACAGGGATATCGAGGTCAAATATACCTATATCAGGAAGAGGTGCTTCCTTATCATAAACACTTGCCGGGCTACCTGATAGAATTATGCCCTTTGGAGCAAATGTCTTAATCCTGTCCAGGGATACGTTGAAGGGAAATATCTCAGAGTAAACCTTATTCTCTCTAACACGTCTTGCTATAAGCTGTGTGTACTGAGAGCCGAAATCAAGGACTAAAATCTTGTTGTCATTTGTCATTGGTCATTTGTCATTTGTCATTGGTCATTGGTCATTCTTTTATTATGACTAATGACTATTGACTAATGACTGTTTTTTACTGTTCTATCCTGTAATTTGGAGACTCTTTTGTGATGATAACGTCATGAACATGACTTTCCCTGAGGCCGGCCTGTGTAATCTTTACAAACCTTGCTTTTTTTCTTAATTCTTCAATATTGCCACAGCCACAGTAGCCCATACCAGACCTCAGGCCACCAATGAGCTGTTGAATGCTCTGGGCAAGGGGGCCCTTATACGGAACCCTTCCCTCAACTCCCTCAGGAACGAGTTTTCTCGCCTCAACGCCCTCCTGAAAATATCTGTCTTTGCTTCCAGACTCCATGGCCCCGAGGGAACCCATTCCCCTGTAAACCTTGTAACTCCTGCCCTGAAAAAGCACTGTTTCGCCCGGGCTCTCGTCAGTGCCAGCAAATAGCCCGCCTATCATTACAGAGCTTGCTCCTGCAGCAAGTGCCTTTGTAATGTCGCCTGAATACTTGATTCCGCCATCAGCAATAATCGGGATATTAGCATCATCAGCAACTTTTGAACATTCCTTTATCGCTGTAATCTGCGGGACGCCAGCCCCTGCAATTATCCTTGTGGTGCATATCGAACCAGGCCCCACGCCAACCTTGACAGCATCTACACCTGCTTTTATCAAATCCCTTGTAGCCTCAGCAGTTGCAACATTCCCTGCAACAATATCCATATCAGAGAACCTCTTCCTCAAGTCTTTTACAATGTTTATAACAGCAGAGGAATGTCCATGTGCGGTGTCAACCACAAGAACGTCTACGCCTGATTTAATAAGGGCCTCTGCCCTTTCCACTGACTCCCTGCCAACCCCTATGGCAGCCCCGACCCTTAATCTCCCATGCTCGTCTTTGCATGCATTAGGATATTTCCTGCGCTTTTCTATATCTTTTATCGTTATAAGGCCAATAAGTTTAAAGTCTTTATCTACAATTGGAAGTTTTTCTATCTTGTATTTGTGGAGAATCTTCTGGGCATCTTCGAGGGTCGTACCTGCAGGGGCTGTGATAAGCCCCTTTTTTGTCATAACCTCTGATACCTTCCTCTGCATATTTGTCTCAAATCTGAGGTCCCTGTTTGTAAGGATTCCTACCAGCTTTTTACCTTTTGTAACAGGCACCCCGGAAATCTTATATTTTTCCATCAGAGATAAGGCCACGGCAAGCTTGTCTTCTGGCCCGATGGTAATTGGGTCCATTATCATACCGCTTTCTGATTTCTTTACTTTATCAACCTCAGCAGCCTGAGTTCCGATAGGCATTGCCCTGTGGATAATGCCAATACCACCCTCCCTCGCAATGGCAATGGCAAGACTGGCCTCGGTCACTGTATCCATAGCAGAACTCACAATCGGTATGTTTATCCTTATGTTTCTTGTAAAGCGGGTACTCACATCGACCTCGCCAGGCAGGACATC
Source organism: Nitrospirota bacterium (assembly GCA_016214385.1). NCBI lineage: Bacteria > Pseudomonadati > Nitrospirota > Nitrospirota bacterium. Next base: position 18,493 of record JACROP010000025.1, on the reverse strand, counting down.
AGACTTTGCAGGCAATAAAAGAACATCATCGAAGGTAAGTCCTAATCTAACAGTGTCTTCTAACATAATTCCTCTCTTAAGCCAGGCAAAAAGTGAACAGTTAAGAGTTAAGGTTAATTTCTATATAAGCCTTTTCCCTCAGCCCTTTAATCCAATCGCTATATTTCAACCTAAAGGCATTTTCAAAAAGAATGCCTTTAATCTCTTCTTTAACATGTTCAAGAGCAATGCCCTCTACCCTCTCCTCCACTTTAATAATATGCAGGCCCTTTGAACTCCAGAAAGGTTTACTGACTTCACCTGCCTTAAGGGCAAACGCCATGTCTTCTACCTCTTTGCGGACATCACCACGTTTCACAAAGCCAAGGTCACCACCGAATTTCTTACTTGCATCCTCTGAAACCTCTCTCGCAAGATTTGAAAAGTCCTCTCCCGCCTTTAATCTTTGCACTATTTCCATTGCCTTATTTTCTAAAGCAGCCCTGTCCTCGTCCTTTGTCGGGGACATAAAAAATATCTGTTTTAGTCTGACCTTTTCTGCCTTATATTTTTCTTTATTCGCCTCGTAGTATTCCTTTATCTCCTCATCTGTTATAAGCACCTTTGCCTGAACCTCCTGGCCTACAAGTCTCGATATAAGTATCTGCTCCTTTAATTTAGTTCTGTACTCCTCCAGGGTGAATCCTTCATCCTTCAAAGACTTTATAAAATCATCACTGCTGAGATTGTACTTTTTCTTGATTTCGGTAATTGCATCCTCAACATCTGAGGACTTCATATCAATACCCAACCTCTGAGCCTCCTGGACCTGTAACCGCATATTAATCAATTCGTTTAATGAGTTCTTTTCTAAAACCTTTAATGCCTTTTCTTTTTCTCTATCATCAAGCCCTTTCAGGGCTTCTTTAGCTGCAGGGTCAATGGCCTTTTTAAATTCGCTCCAGGTTATAACCTCCTTGTTTACTGTGGCAACAACCCTATCGAGGAGAATGGCACTGTAGGATGGTGCTGCAAAAAATACCAGCAATACTGGCACTATAATCTTTTTAACTAATCTTTCCATATCTAAATTATCACAGGTAGAGCGGCTTACAGAGCATTATGCCACTGTTTAAATTTTAAATCAAGCTGGTGGGTCATTAAAACCTTTGACTTTTTTGAGCGCTATCATTTAAACTTTTTTTGATATGCATGGTGATACTGTATTAAGCCTTATACTGCAGGCAGGTCTGGTTGTAAAAGGTGTTCTTATTATCCTGCTGTTTTTTTCAGTTTTTTCATGGGCTATCATCTTTTACAAATTCAGGTTCCTATCAAAAGTGGAGAGAGAATCCGAAGATTTTCAGAAGGTCTTTAATAGAAGTAAAAGTCCGCAGGGCCTTTATCTTAGTATAAGAGGTTTCACCTTAACTCCCATGGCCAATCTTTTCAGAGCAGTTTTTACCGCTGAAAAAACATCCATAGACAGGGATGAGCTAAGAAGGATATTAAAAAGGGTTGAGGCCCTTGAGGCAACACGCCTTGAGAGGTATCTTACCTTTCTTGCCACAACCGGCGCCACTACCCCATTTATAGGACTCTTCGGTACAGTATGGGGAATAATGAATGCTTTCAGGGGTATAGGCATGGCCGGTTCTGCCTCCCTTGCAGTCGTCTCCCCTGGAATTGCAGAGGCCCTTATAACCACTGCAGCAGGGCTTGCTGCCGCAATACCTGCTGTGGTTGCATATAACTACTACCTTAGCAAGGCACGCAGGATTATTGTCAGCATGGAGGATTTCTCCCAGGAGCTGACAGATTATTTTGTGAGGAGTTATGGAGAGGAAAAGACGGGCTCTCTCAGAGATTAATGTAACCCCGCTTGTGGACGTTATGCTCGTCCTGCTCATAATCTTTATGGTCACTGCACCGCTCCTGCAACAGGGCATAGACGTCAACCTACCTCAGGCCAGGGGAAAAGAACTACCCACCACCGAAAGAATAATTCTGACAATAAAAAGCAATGGAAAGATCTATATAAACGAAACCCATATAGATATAGCCACTCTAAAATCTAAACTCGCGGGGCGCGCTAACAGAGAGGTCTTCCTGAAGGCAGACAAGAGCGTTCCGTACGGGCTTGTTGTTGAAGTTATGGGCGAGCTAAGGGAAGCTGGCATAGAGAAATTAGGAATGGTCACAGAACCAAAAGCCTTACTCAGATGAGGGAACCAAGTCTTTCCAGAATTACAGTAACCTCAGCAGTGCTTCATTTGATTTTTGCGACCCTTGTCCTTATACCTATTGCAAGCAACAGGAATAGTTTTCACAGGCCTTACTTTGTCACCCTTACCGGGCCTTTTGAAAAACAGGCGGGTAAAGCAAGCATAGAGACTAAAAGCCCTGTTAAGGCAGCAACTCCTCCGAGTGTGACTACAAAAAACACAAAAAGCACCTCAACGGAAACAGCCAAGGTCTCAAAGGAAATAGAGAGACTTCAGGCAATAAACACCCTTAAGAAGTTTAGCAAACTGAGAGAAAAGACAAGAGGCGTTCAGGTTCTTTCTGCCTCAGCAGGTCATCGAGATGAAAGGGCCACCCAGGAAGCAAAAGGTTCGCCTGCACCGCCAGATGCAAAATTAGAAGACAATTATTACAGCTTAATTACAGAAAAGATATGGCAGCAGTGGGTATACCCTGAGTCCGGCAAATCTAACCTCGAGACAATTGTAACAATAAGAATAGGTGTGGATGGCAAGATAATTTCCCGCAGGATTGAAAAACCCTCAGGGGACCCTTTGTTTGACCGCTCAGTTATGAATGCCATTTCAAAATCCAGTCCACTCCCCCCTCCTCCGAGAGAAATAGAGATCGGCGTGAGGTTCCATCTATGAAGAAAAAGTTTAAAGTTAAAAGTTTAAAGTTAAAAGTCTTAATTTTTACCTTTCTACTTGTCACTTGCCACTTGTCACTTGTCACTTGTGTTGATGCCAAGGTTTACATAGATATTACATCGCCTGCCTTCAGAAAGCTCCCTATATCATTAACTGTGACCGGGCATCGAGAAGGCAGAGAAATTCTGGAGGTAGTAAAAAACGACCTGGACTTTACAGGTATTTTTTATCCCATCGAGCAGGGAGCGCCTGGAGCGGAGCTATCGGCCAGGATAGAGGTTAAAACTTCTAATGAGATAATCGCCGATGTCTTTGTCGTAGACTTATTGGAAAATAAAGAAATCCTCAGAAAGCGCTATAATGCACCAGCGAAGCTGCTCAGGGCAGTGGCTCACAGCATTTCAGATGATGTCTTTAAAATTGTCACAGGGCAGAATGGTGTCTTCAGGACAAAGCTCGCATATGTGATAGATTATGGGGTCGAAAAGGAATTACATATAATGGACTGGGATGGATATAATAGCCAGAGGATAGTCTCGAAAGGGCTCAATCTCAGTCCCCAGTGGTCTCATGACGGCAGTCATATCGCCTATTCCTCGCAGAGAGACAGGAACTGGGGAATATACATGATGAACCTGACGGCTTATAAAGAGAAACGGCTTTTTTCATCGCAGAGTTTAAACCTGGCTGGAGGATTTTCACCTGATGGCCTTCTCAGCTTTTCATCATCCAAAGAAGGCAGCCAGGAAATTTATGTAATTTACCCTAATGATGGCTGGACAAAGAAACTTACAAACTCCTCAGGTATTAATGTCTCTCCTGTTTTTTCGCCTGATGGCTCTCACATTGCCTTTGTATCAAACAGGGGAGGAAGCCCCCAGATATATGTGATGAAATTTAATGGGAACAGTCCAAAAAGACTTACCTTTGAGGGCTCTTACAATACCTCACCTGCATGGTCTCTTAGAGGCGATTGGATAGCCTTTGTTGGAAGAAAAAATGGTCATAACCAGATATTTTTGATAAAATTGGATGGTTCGGAAATGAGGCAACTTACAGATAAAGGTAATAATGAGAATCCAACATTTTCTCCGGATGGTATGTTTCTGGCTTTTGACTCAGACAGGGATGGGTCAAAGGGAATCTATATAATGAGGGTTAATGGGGAGGGGGTGAAAAGGATTACGCCAAAAGACATAAAGGCCATGAGCCCAAAATGGTCGCCATATAATAAAAGTAAGAAATAAGAGGATTGATAACTTAAAAAAGGAGGTTTGTCATGAAGAAATTTTTTATCCTGCTGTTGATGGTCTTTATACTGGGGTGTGCAGAGAGGCAGCCAATGCCCACATCAACACTCACACCTGAACAACAGGCTGCCGAAGAAGCAAGAAAAGCAGAGGAGGCGAGGGCAAAGAAAGAAGGAGTTGGGGAGAAGCTTTTGCCCCCGGGCAAAGAAAAAGGGCTTGTAGCCGAAGAAGCGTCCCCTTTCAAAGACATACAATTTGAGTTTGACAGGTACGATATAAGGCCCGACGCAAAACCCGTCCTTGATTCAATTGCTTCGTGGATGAGCAAAAATAAAAAAGCAAACATCCTCATCGAAGGCCACTGTGATGAGCGTGGAACAAATGAATACAACCTCGCACTTGGAGAGAAAAGAGCAAAGGCCACAAAAGACCATCTCATATCCCTGGGTGTTGCTCCAAACAGGATTGCTACTATAAGCTATGGTGAGGAGAAGCCTGCTTGTAACGGGCGCAACGAGGATTGCTGGCAGCGTAACAGGAGGGCACATACTGTTATCGCTAAATAATTAACTCAAAAAATGCGTTAACCACAGAGACACGGAGGCACTGAGAAATGATAAAAAATAAAAATAGGTTTAAAAAACTCTGTGTCTCTGTGCCTCAGTGGTTTTTATTATCTTTGTGGTTTTCTTAATGTATAATTTGGGATAAATGGAGGATGGGAGATGGGAAGCTATAAACTTTTCACTTTTTATTTCTTACTTCTTACTTTTGCCCTATTTGCTGGCTGTGCTACCACGGAAGATGTAGGAAGGGTGCAGTGGGAAGTAAGTGATTTACGGTCTGAAATCGCAAAGGCTAAAGAAACAAACAATAAGGTTCAATCCTTCGAAGATGCCCAGAAAGCCATGGGTAGAGGGCAGTCAGAACTTTTAAGCAGGGTAGAGTCTCTCACAAGGGAAGTCCAGGTCATCAGTGGCAAGCTTGAAGAAAGACAACACCTATCAGAGAAGGCTGTAAAAGAATCTATTTCTGGCAAAGATGTAATTATTGCACAGTTAAAGGATCTGGAAACAAAGGTCAAGGAATTAAAGGAAAGACTTACAGTGCTCGAAGCCGCTGAAAAGGAAAGAAAAGAGGTGGCTGCCAAAAAGACTCAGGAGGCAAAAGAGCAGAAGACAGCAAAAAAAGAACCAAAAGACCTTTATCTGGAAGCCTATGATACTTATAAAAAGGGCAAGACAAAGGAAGCAAGGGAAAGGTTTGAATCTCTAATCAAAGAACACCCAAAAAACGAATATTCCAGCAAGGCCCAGTTCTGGATAGGAGAATCCTACTACAAGGACAAGAATTATGAAAGCGCCATCCTCGCTTATGAAGACTATCTCAGGGAAAACCCGAAAGATGAGAAAACGCCTGAGGCATTGCTAAGACAGGGCTATTCCTTTTATGCCATAGGAGACGCCAAGACCGGCAAGGTGATTCTTGAGAAACTTATTGAGAAATTCCCGAATTCCAGCGAGGCAAAGATGGCAAAGAAAAAACTTGGAGAGACCACAAAAAAGAAAAGATGAAGGACCCATTTGAGAGGAAGATCGATTATATAAGGCTCTCTATTACTGACAGGTGTAACCTGAGATGTATTTATTGCATGCCCTCTGAGGGAGTGAGGCCTATAGAACACAGAGAAATTCTCAGCTATGAAGAGATACTGAGGATCATCAGGATTGCAACAAAGCTCGGCGTAAGGAAAGTAAGGATTACCGGTGGCGAACCACTTGCAAGGAAAAATGTTGCCTACCTCATTTCCTCCCTCAGTGCCATTGACGGCATCACGGATATAAGCCTCACAACAAACGGAGTCCTCCTATCAAAATATGCTGATGAGATTGCCAGGGCCGGCCTCAGCCGTGTCAATGTAAGCCTTGATTCTTTAAGGCCAGAAAGGTATGCAGAGATAACAAGGGGTGGCTCTGTTGACACTGTCATAAGAGGTATAGAGGCCGCTGAAAGGGCCGGCCTCATGCCTGTAAAAATAAACATGGTCCCGATCAGGGGTTTCAATGGTGATGAGATAGAAGAATTTGCGAGGATAACCCTTAAGACGCCTTATCATGTGCGCTTTATAGAGTTCATGCCCATCGGCGCAAAGGATATATGGAGCCATGAGAAGTATATACCAACTAATGAAATACAATCCATCGTAGAAAAGATAGGCTCCCTCACACCTGTGAAGTTAAGGAAGTCAGGGCCTGCAAGGTATTTCAGGTTTGATGGCGCACCAGGTGTAATCGGCTTTATCAGCGCACTAACCCACCATTTCTGTGGAGATTGCAACCGTCTGCGTCTAACAGCAGACGGCAAATTGAGACCCTGCCTCTTCTCAGAGACTGAGATAGATCTGAAGGCCCCCCTTCGCAATGGCGCCTCAGATGGAGAGATAGAGAGACTGTTGAGGCTGTCAGTCGAAATAAAACCAGAAGGCCACTCCGGGCTTCATGCCCTGGGCTCTGATTACCAGAGGCCAATGTCAAAGATTGGAGGATAAAGAAAGTGATTGGCAGTGTGACATTCGAATGTGAAGCTGAGCCCTCCAGGTGACAAAGACAAAAATTATAGCCTTCTCTATTATTTGTATGGCTGTGCATGGCACAGCGATGTTTGCTTTTGGCGCCGTTGATGATTCATGCAGCGAGTTGCCCCCGGACGAAACCTCGATTGAAATTAGCAAGTCTGAACGCATCTTGAAAATTAAAAATGGCGATAAGGTCATCAAGGAATACCCCTGTTCTTTTGGAAAAGGCGGAGATGATACCAAAGAAAAAGCAGGCGATAACAAGACACCTGTTGGCGAATATTATATTTGCGATTTAAAAGATGACAGCCAGTTCTATTATTTTATCCATCTGAGTTACCCCAACATTCAGGACGCAGAGAGGGGTCTTAAGAAAAAGATTATTTCAAAAGAAGAATACAGGCGAATTGAGTCAGCAATAAGCTATAAGAAGCTGCCACCTCAGGATACAAAATTGGGTGGCTTTATCGGGATTCACGGGCTTAACGAGAACCGTGTCTGGTTTGGTGATTTGAATGGACTGATTGACTGGACTCAGGGCTGTATTGCTGTAACAAATGAGGCGATTGATGATATTAAAGCTTATTCAGAAATTGGTATGAAGGTCATCATAAAAGAATAAGCCCAAAGATAGAGATAGAGCTGAGAAATGGAGTAGAACTAATATGGTAGATAGGGAAGGCTGGTGAAGAATTTCTATACGACACCTTATAAAGAAAAACATTATGGATTTGACGAAAAACATTGAAACTAATAAGGTTAAAACAGAATATAAATATCTTGTCGATTATAGAAATTCTGAGACAGCCTTCCCTATCTATATTTTAGAGAATAAGGATGAAAAAGCTAACACATTTTGATAAAGAGGGGCGTGCAAAGATGGTTGACGTAAGTGGCAAACCCTCTACCCCGAGGGAGGCAGTTGCAAGAGGCTGTGTCCTTATGAAGTTAGAGACTTTAAAATTAATTAAAAACAAAAAAATTCAAAAAGGCGATGTCTTTGAAGTAGCGCGGGTTGCCGGGATTATGGCTGCAAAGAAATGCAGCGAACTCATCCCTATGTGTCACCCTCTGAACATTACATCTGTAAATGTCGATCTTAATCTTGATGAGAAAAAAAACAGGGTTGATATAGAGGCGAGGGTGAAGACCGTCGGGCAGACAGGTGTGGAGATGGAGGCGCTCACAGCCGTATCTGCTGCAGCATTAACGATTTATGATATGTGTAAGGCAGTAGATAAAGATATGGTTCTCTCAGATATCATGCTCATGGAAAAAAGGGGCGGTAAAAGCGGAGAGTATAAAAGACGCCTAAATTCTACAACCAAAAAACCACAGAGACACAGAGATTAGTTACCAAAAATTCTCCTGAAGGGCAGCTGCCCCCGATACTTCGGGGTTCGGCAATGATGCACAGAAGTTTGTGCATTCCTGGGTGTGGGGATATGTATCCCTCTTGGTGAAAATATTTATATTTCTATGGGTTATAAAAATGGCATAGAAAGTGCTTTTTATTTTGCTAAAATCTTTAAACTCGGAGAATGGCAATATGCAAGGGAAAATACTTGTGATAGACGACGAGCGAGGGACGAGAGAGTCCTTGAGAATTATATTCAGGGATTCCTATCAGGTCATTTTAGCCGACAGTGCAAAGGCGGGGCTCCAATTACTTGAGAAAGATATAGGACTCGTATTTCTTGACTATATACTGCCTGACATGAATGGCCTTGAGGCATTAGAGGAGATAAAGAAACACTATCCATTAATCCCTGTAGTTATGCTTACGGCCTATGGCACAGAGGAGTTATGCCTTCATGCCTTCAGACTCGGGGCCAGGGATTACATAAAAAAGCCATTTAATGTCAAAGCGCTCCAGGATAAAGTCGATGCCATACTTAATCACATAAAATTTGATTCCTCTCCTCGCCAGGCCATTCCTGCAGATCTGCCGCAATATGAGAGGGTTTTGGAAGATATCCCGCCCCATATCCTTAGTGGCATACTTCTGGCTAAGGAGTACGTGGATGCAAACTATATGGATAATGTAACCCTCCTGGATGCATCCAGAAAGGCAGGGGTAAACAGGGCGTATTTCTGCAAGTATTTTAAGAAGCTCACAGGTCTTTCATACTGCAACTATCTCAACAATTTAAGGATAGAAAAGGCAAAAGAGATGCTCAGAAATAAAAATCTTCGCATAAGTGATGTAGCCTTTACAGTGGGCTATAATGACCTGAGCCATTTTGTTAAAAGCTTCAAGCGGGCCACAGGGCTTTCACCAAAAGTATTCAGGGATTCCCAGTTATAAACCTGGATAAAGCAAAAATCCAGAGAACTCAGAGAGCCATTTTCAGACAAAAATACAAATTTCTTATACAAAAATACATAGAATTCTGGCCTAAAAATTTCTATGATAGAAAAGAGGACAGGATGCTTGTTAATGAGATTGGTTTTTTCTCCCCCCAGTCGCCTGTCTGCCTTGATTGTCTATCAGGCAGACAGGCGTTTTTCGTTATAAAAAAAGACGTCATGGATTTGATAAAAAACATTGAAACTGAAAGGCTACTCTGATTCAGCCCTGCAAACCTTTAAGCCCTTTAATGCCCTGGAATTTTCAGGGTCCCATTTAAGGGCATTCTCAAATTCGTGTTGTGCCCTTTTCTTAAGTCCTGCCTTAAGATAAATGTGACCAAGGTTTGCATAATGGTCTGCATTATAAGGTTCAAGTTCAATCGCCCTTTGCAGCGCCTCTTCTGCCTCTTTCTGCCTCTTGGGTACCCTGCTCAGAGCCAGTGAAAGATGACTCCAGTACTTAGCCCTTTCTGGCTCCAGCTTTGTGGCATTTCTGAATAGATCAGCGGCAGCCCAGAAGTTTCCTTTCTTAAACTCTTCAATGCCTCGCCTGAACTGTTCTTCTGAACGGTTTACCTCATCACTGGATTTCTTTTGCGGCTCAAAAAGTGACGCATTGTATTTTTTTCTCTTCTCATCATCTTTAAGGGTATCATAGGCTGTGTTGAGGCGGGTAAATATCTCTGTAAGTTTATCTTTCAATGTCGCGTCAGAGGTAGAATAGTATCTGTCAGGGTGATAATTCTTTGCAGCGAGGAAGTAAGCACGTTTAATTTTCGATAGGGGGGCATCTATATCTACACCGAGGAGTTCGTAATAGTTTAAACGCCCCAGGCTGTTAGATATATCCAGGACCTTCTGTATAAATGCGTCGTCCTCATGACGGGTAGGGGCTTCCTGTTCTTTTAATATCTCCTCAACTGATATGCTCATAGTATCTTCAAGTTTTTTCTCGACAATACCGAGGGTATAGAGCATGTAAATAGCCTTCATGGCTTCAAAGGAGCCGAGCTTTGAATGTTCTATTATTTCTTTTATAGTTCTTCTACCATTAACAAGAGTAAGTATTTTTTTGTCCTGCTTATTAAGTCCGACATCCTGGAAAAGGCAAAGAGGGTCTTCGCTTATTGTCAGCATAACATCGGTTCTGGGTATCTCACTCCTTATCCTTACTGAATTATTTATCCTGCTGACCCCCCCATAGATAAGGTTGCCCATGCTCATCTTCAAGGTAATCACCTCATCGGTTGGGGGTCCCTCTTCGAATGAGAACAAGCCGTCTTCCCACTGAAACAGGCTGTAAATAATCTCCTGAACCTGATACTTCACCCCCCAGAAAAGGTCCTTTGGTGTCAGATACCCTAACTCCACAAGGATTACTCCCTGCCTTTTACCTGTTTTTTTAAGGAGCTCTACTGATTTGTCGTATTGGTCGAGGGTAATTTTACCTGCCTTAAGAAGCATTTCACCGAGGCGGTCATCATTGTAATTTGAAGAGGCAAATATGGCATCGCCTTTTTTGAAGTAAATCTTCTTCTTTAAATCCCCCTTTTCAAGGCTGAGTGTCCCTGTTTTCTGCTGCCTGTTGAGGTTAATGAGTATCTCAGACAGGCTATAATCTTTGAGATTTCCTTTAACAGGGATTTCCTCTTTCACTATTATTTAGACCTCTTTTTTGTTTTAGTAGTGGTCCTGGATGATTTATCTTTGGATAATTTATCTAATTTACCTGTTAAGACGTTGACCTCAGTCTTAAGGGAATCACGCTCTTTTTCCAATGCCTTGACCTCACTCAAAAGAACGTTTTTCTCTTTCTCTGTTCGTTCCTTTGTTAAGACAATCTCCTGTTCTTTTTCAGAAAGTTCTTGTTTGAGTTTCGCTGTGTAACCACCCACTGCAATAAGACTGAGTGATAGAAGGATGATCAAAATAAACAGGCTGATTGGTTTTCTGTTTTTTTCAAGTCGTTCGATGTCCTTTTCAAGCGGTGTTTTAACTGACATTATTTATACCTCCTTACTTTAAAACGATAGATTTCAATATCTTCCTCAGGGGATATTCCAGCCTTAAACCTCACAATCCTTAACTGTTCTTCCACCGTATCAACACCCTCAAGGTCAGGAAGGAGGAGCCCGCTCCTCAGTCCTTTTTTGACTACTACCCCAAATCTTTTAGGGTCGAGGTCTCTCTTATCATACACCCTTTCAGGCGGTGAAAGCACATCAACAGAATATTTAATTTCATCGAGCTCGGCCAAACTTACAGGGGGAAACCTCGGGTCCTGTGTTGATGCACTTATAGCATTCTGAATTACCTCTTTGGCTACATTTTCAGTGGTAGGCGTATATGTCCCGATACAACCCCTGAGTTCACCATTTTTTTTAAGGGAAACAAATACCCCGGCTCTTTCTTTCATCTCAGCGGTAAGCTCTGCTGGAGGCTTTATAATCTGGCCGTACTTTATGTATGCCTCAACTGTTTCCTTTGCGAGTTTTACAATAGGGTGCATAGTTATTTAGAAGGCAAAAAGGCACAGAGGCACAAAAAAATCTGTGCTCTGTGCCTCTGTGTTCATCGTTTCCTCCTTAAAGAATAATCTGCAATGGCAAGGAGAGCTGTTTTTTCATCAGAATCTTTGAATACGTCGAGCTCGGTTTTGGCTTCATTAACAAGTTGCTGGGCCTTTGCATAGGAGCGACTGATTGATCCGTATTTATTCAGGAGGTCCGCTATATAATCCAGATCTTTTCTGGAAGTAGTCTTTGAATTGATAATTCTCTTAATTCTGTTGACCTCTTCCTTATTCACCTGCTTGAGAAGGTATATAATGGGCAGGGTGATTTTGCCTTCTTCAAGGTCTTTGCCGAGGTTTTTGCCGAGGGCCTTCCTGTCTGCCATATAATCGAGTATGTCATCGACCATCTGAAAAGCGAGGCCAACCTTTAATCCAAAAGAGCCGAGGGCATCCTCTTTTACCTGTCCTGCTTCGCCGAGAATAGCTCCGACCTTGCAGGCCGCTGACATAAGCATGGCTGTTTTATCCCTGATTATTCTTATATAGTCTTCTTCGGATATGTCAGAGTCCGCAATCTTATCAAGCTGAAAAAGCTCGCCCTCGGTCATCCTGGTTGTGGCCCAGGAAAGGGCATCCATAATCTTCTGGTTTTTCATGGACACAGCGAGCATCAAGGCATTTGAGTATAGAAAATCACCAACAAGGATTACCACCTGGTTGCCCCAGATGGAATGTGCCGAGGCACGGCCTCTCCTCATCTTTGCGCCGTCAACCACATCGTCATGTAGCAGAGATGCTGTATGTATTGACTCAATAATGCCGGCAAGGATAATTTCCTTTTCCCCTTTATAGCCAGAAAGCCTTGAGCTGAGGATAAGCAAAAGAGGTCTGATACGTTTTCCTCCGCCCTGTAGGAGGTAGTTGCCGACTGCAGATATGGCAGGCACGTGGGCCTTCAGATTATTTTTTATTCTATCCTCTACCTCTTTGAGGTCTTTTTGATAAAAATCCCAGATTTCCTGAATCATCATCTTCTAAATCATAGGCCAGGCATTAAAAAGTTGTCAAGACTGGTTGGAATTCATAAGTTTGCTCAAATCCTCAGGCCTGAAGGCCCCTTTCTCTGTAATGATTGCGGTTATATATCTGGCAGGTGTGACATCAAAGGCAGGGTTTCTGGTCCTCACACCATCAGGCGCTATCTGACAGTTAGAGATATGAGTAATCTCCCTGGAATCCCTTTCTTCGATGGGGATTAATTCTCCTCGGGGAATTGAAAAATCAATACTGCTCAAAGGGGCAGCCACATAAAATGGGATGTTGTGCTCTTCACAGAGTACAGCAAGGGAATAAGTGCCTATCTTGTTCGCAACGTCACCATTCTTAGCCGTCCTGTCAGTGCCAACAATGCAGAGGTCTATTTCTCCTGCCTTCATAAGAGACCCTGCAGCGCTATCCACAATCAGTGTCACAGGTATCCCCTCCTCCATCAGCTCCCATGCAGTCAACCTTGCCCCCTGAAGCACAGGCCTTGTTTCATCTGCTATAACATTAACTCTTTTGCCCTGCTCACGGGCTACCAGTATAGGAGCCGTGGCAGTGCCATAACCCCCTGTTGCGAGAGAGCCTGCATTACAATGGGTGAGTATTGTATCACCATCTTTTATAAATTGAGCCCCCCATCTGCCAATTGCCTTATTGACTTCAATGTCTTCTCTAAGGATTTTATTTGCCTCATCAATAAGCAATGTTTTTAAATTGTCAACTGATTTGTCTTTATGCGCTAAAATGAATTTTCTTATCCTTTCGACTGCCCATTTTATGTTTACTGCTGTCGGCCGTGTAGAGAGCATTGTATCAAAGATTGGTTCGACCTTTTTAACAAATTCGTCAAAGCTATTTATCTTTATCTCCTGAGCGCCGAGGGCAATTCCCATTGCAGCAGCAATTCCTATTGCAGGAGCTCCTCTTATCCAGAGCTTTTTTATACCCTCTGCAACCATCCTGTAATCTGTGCATTCGACATAAGCAACCTCTAAAGGTAGCCTGCTCTGATCAAGCATTACTACCTTGCCCTCTTTCCATTCAATGGCCCTGACCATTATGTCTTCCATGCTACGGTCATAACCAAAAAGACTGCTGTAAGGGCTATCAGAACAACCACTGTACCCCACGAGATGTAATTATAACTTTTCGGATTTATGTGCTCTCCCATAATAGCACGGTTATTCACAAGAGATAAGGCAAAGACAAGGACAAATGGCAGAAGAATTCCATTAACTACAGATGAAAGGATCATGAACAATATCAGCGGGGCTCCTGGTATGAGCACCAACACGCAGGAGAAGACTATTAGGACTGTGTATATCCACATAAATTGAGGCGCCTCTTTAAATGTCTTATTCACCCCTGCCTCCCAACCCATGGCTTCACATACGTAATAGGCAGTTGCAAGTGGCACAATAATGGCTCCGAGAATGGATGCATTGGCAAGGCTTACAGCAAAAAGCCCTGAAGCATACTGCCCTGCCAGGGGTTTTAAGGCGATTGCTGCTTCATGGGCTTCATTAACCCTTATTCCGTAAGGGAAGAGGGTTGTGGCGCAGGTGACAATAATAAAAAAAGCAATTATATCAGTTATGGAACAGCCAATTATTACATCGAGCCTCGATGCCTTGTAATGCTCTTTCCTGATGCCCTTCTCGGCAATGGATGACTGAAGATAAAACTGCATCCACGGAGTTATGGTTGTTCCTATTATGGCTATTGTTAGCATCATATACTCAGCATCCCATTTGAGGGTAGGGACAATGGTGTTGTAAGCAACTTGAGCCCAGTCTGGCTTTGAAAGCACCCCTGAGATTATATAGCCTAAATAAAGCAGGCAGGCCACAAGGAGTATCCGCTCCAACAGCCTGTAACTACCCCTTGTTACGAGGAGCCAGATAAAGACAGCGCCGAAGGGCACCATAATATATTTGCTCAGGCCAAAAATTTCCATGCTCGCTGCCCATCCAGCAAAATTAGCAACAGTAGTCCCAAAATTTGCAAAAAGGAGCGCTAACATCATATAAAAGGTAGGCCTAACCCCGTAGTTTTCACGTATGAGGTCAGAAAGCCCTTTCCCTGTTATTACTCCCATCCTCGCTACCATCTCCTGGACAACCACAAGGGCCACGGTAGTAGGGATAAGGATCCAGAGCAGGGAGTAGCCAAAGCGTGCACCGGCAACTGAGTATGTAGCAATGCCGCTGGCGTCATTGTCGAGATTGGCAGTTATAATCCCGGGGCCCATTATGGATAGAAATATCAGAAAGCTTTTCCAGCGGCTCACACTCTCCTCCTTTTCTTCCTTGCTGCTGGAGGGAGGAAGATATCTATTACATCATCGATTGTGACTATACCGAGAAGAAAATTTTCCGGGTCTATTACAGGAATGGCGAGGAGGTTATATTTGGATAGCATTTCTGCCACAACTCTCTGGTCTGATTCAGGGGCAACTGTCTTCAGTTTTGTCTCCATTATCTCAGAAAGTGGGGCGTCAGGTGGCGCGAGAAGGAGTTCTCTAAGAGATATAACGCCGATGAGCTTTTCTTCAACATCCACAATATAAATATAATAAACTGTCTCCACCTCCCTGGCATCTTCTCTAAACCGCTCAATCGCTTCACTGACTCTAAGTCCAGGGGCATAAGCGATGTATTCATTGGTCATAAGTCCACCCGAGGTATCCTCCTCATGGCCGAGGAGCTCCTGAATATCTTCTGCCTCCTCTTTTTCAATTAGCTCTAAGATTTCTTTTGCCTTCTCTGCTGGAAGGTCTGCAATGACATCAGCCGCTTCATCAGGAGGCATCCTTTCTATAATATCAGAGGCTTGTTCTTTATCTATCCTGCCTATTATGGCTGCCTGGACATCGGGCTCAAGTTCGTGAAGTGCCTCAGCAGCAGTCTCAGGGTCAAGCCCTTTAAAAAGGGCTGCACCCTCGAGGTGAGAGACCTGGCTTATAATCTCAGCGATATCTGCTGGATGGAGTTCTGACAACATCTGCCTCGGCACAGTAAGAGAGATTGTGGTCAATTTTGGTTCAAGTGGCTGGATATAGTTCCAGCTTATCAGGTTTTGAGAGAGTTTCTTGCCAAAAATTCTGAACAGATTTTCTCCTCTATGCTCTATGCCCAGACGCCTCAGTATCCCCCGCATACCAACATCAACAGCAATAAGGCAGGCATCACCGTCAAATCCCTCGAGCTTTACATCATTGACCCTGACCACCTTGGCTCCATTGGCATCGACTATCTGTTTGTCGAGGATATCCCTGCTAATAAGGAGGTCGTCCTCTGAGAAGACATAGGGTTTTAAGCTTCCTGCGCGCACACTTGAGGATATTATGCGTTTATTGAAAATACTGAGGTCCTCCCAGTTAAGGCGATACTGCACCTTTTTCTTCTCTATAATCAAGGCAGACAGCCTGGGAAGGGGTTCACCCCTGACCACAATAAAATCTCTTACAAAACCCAACTCTTCACCTGACGGATCAAGCACGGGTTTTTTTATAAGTTCGCTTACAAAAAGCTCACCAAAAAGGGGCACTTAAACCTCCACTCACTATTCATCAACTTCTGAGCTTCCGAACTTCAGAGCTTCAGCCTTCAGAATCTCAGAATTTTAGTTAAGTATACATACAGGAGAGGGTTTTCGGCAACCCCGTTGCTATGCCGTTGAAGGTTCCGGTTATGGTGCCGATGAGAAGGATGATTGGGCTGATAAATATTATGGCCTCGAGGTTTCTTACAAAAAGCAGATAGGCAAGGAAGAGCTGGGCAAGGTTGTGGGTTATTGCTCCGAGAAGGCTAAAGCCTATTGGCCCGAAGATTCTTCCTGATATCCCCCTTACAGCACCCATTGCCAATGTGCTTGACACGCCGCCACCAAGGCTCAGTATAAAGGCAGGGCCGAGAAATGTCCCGGTTATCATACTTCCAACAAAGACCCTGATTAATGTAACCATCATGCCTGCCCTGAAACCGTGCATTATCAGAGTGGCGAGGGTAATGATATTTGCAAGTCCCAGCCTCAGCCAGGGGATTGGCGTTGGTATCAGTGCTTCAAGACTATGGAGAACAATGGCATAAGCAGAAAGAAGGGCTATATGGACGTTATTTTGTGATGGCATCGTAAGGGCCGCTGCTGGATTGTCTCTGGTTAAAACCTCCGACTGATACGACAAACCTGTTCGGAAGGCATATTATTGAGCCGCGGTCAATCCATCCCTGATAAACGCACAATTTATTTGGGCAGGAAGCCTCTTTTATATGAACTCGGCCATTTTTTATTTCAATGACATTATCACCGATAGGGCCTGTAACTTTAACTGTCCTGTTCTCCTCTATAGAAAGGAGATAGGCTGTATTGCCGGCTACTGTGACCTTTACAAGACCGCCTGCGGGAAATAGGTCTTTTACAAATAAAAAGCTGATTAGAGTTGCAATAAATAGAGAGATAAAAAGAATCTTATCTCCGAGTGTGGCCATGCTAAGGAGTCTTTTCAATCTTTACTTCTCCTTTGATGTCCCCTGTCATGGAGATTTTATTGTTGCTATCAACCATTATGCCGCCAAGGCCCAGGGATTCAAGTAGTTTCATTCCTCTTTCAGGGCCGAGGACAAGAACACCAGTCGAAATGGCATCAGCCATGTAGCCATCAGAAGCAATTACAGTGACACTTATGAGACCCTTTGCAGGCTGCCCGGTTTCTGGATTGAGTATGTGATGGTAGCGCTCTTTATCCTTTATAAAAAATCTTTGATAATCTCCGGATGTTGACACTGCCCTATCTTTTAGATAAAAGCTTGCCATAATGTCCCCCGCCGATGGCGGGGTCAACATCTCCCGGTCCCCAGGCATTTGACTGCCGACTGAATTTTTTGCAGGTCTCGGGTTCTGGAGCCCGACCTTCCACGGAATGCCGTCATGGTTTAATCCAAAACCCTTTATATCGCCTGCAATGGCTATAAGGGCTGCCTTGATTCCCTTTGCCTTTATAGCCTCTAATGCCCTGTCAGCCGCATAGCCTTTTGCAATCCCTCCGAGGTCAAGTTCCATGCCCCTTTTTTCTAAGAATATCTCTGATGTTGATTCGTTTATCTTCACCTTCCTGTAGTCAACGAGGGCAAGGGCATTTTTTATTTCCTTTCTGTCCGGGATGGTCTTTAATTCGAAATTCCATAATTTCATCACAGGCCCTATGGTCGGCTCAAATGCTCCTCCTGTTAGCCTGGCGACATCGACTGCTTTTTTAATGACCTCAAGGGTCTCAGGGCTTACCTTTACAGGGTTGACCCCTGAGGCCCTGTTAATGGCTGATAGCTCGCTGTCCTGGGAAAAGTAGTTCAGGAGTTTATCAAGGCGCTTTATCTCAGCAAAAGCAGCCTCAACTGCATCCTTTGCTTTTCTTTCTGATGGACTTACCACTGTCACAGTCACATCAGTGTCCATTGCTATCTCTGTCTGTCTGTATGTTTTTTCTTTCTCTACACTGCAACCTGATAAAAGCAGCGAGCAGTAAATAGCAAACAGTAAACAGTAAACCAGCCTCATACAAAAATACCTTCCTGTCGGGATAGTAGTTTATTTTTTAAAAATGCCCCTGTATAGGACATCGGATTTTCTACAACCTCCTCGGGAGTTCCTGACGCCACTATGCGGCCGCCTTCCTCACCGCCTTCAGGGCCGAGGTCAATTATATAGTCTGCATTCTTTATAACCTCGATATTGTGCTCAATGACTACTACAGTGTTTCCAGCATCTACAAGACTTTTTAATACTTCGAGGAGCCTCTGTATGTCCACAAAGTGAAGCCCTGTTGTGGGTTCATCAAGGATATATAAGGTCTTCCCTGTAGCCCTCTTGCTTAATTCCCTCGATA
>JACROP010000024.1 GCA_016214385.1 Nitrospirota bacterium | reverse complement strand
TTTCATAATTAATACAAACCGTATCATAGTGTATTAAAAAAGTCAAGCATAACAAGTTTAAGCGTTTTTTTTAAAACCAAATATCTACCTTCTAAATAAGGGGAAGCAGGCACACAAAGGGCGTTGCCCCGCACTATTTCTTTTAAAAAGTGCGGGATAAACTCCATGCCCGAAGGGGATGAAGCCACCTGCCTGTCCCGATAAATCGGGGGCTGTGACAGCGGGAGGGAGGGGAGTCGTTAAATGCCTTTAAAAATAAATACTTCCGTACTAAAATGGGCGCAGAAATTCATTAAAGAAACAAGGTATTCAGAATCCGACATGCAAATAAATTTTTATTGTTCAACAAGTTTAGACATTTTAAAATCTTCTGATTCTGTCGGCAGGCACAAAAAAATTCAGGGGAAAACGGCTCAGCCGTTTTCCCCTCACGATTTCAACTTATCAGTTTGCAGCGTACAGAATGGTGGCGGTGGCTGGACTCGAACCAGCGACGCCGCGGATATGAGCCGCGTGCTCTGACCGACTGAGCTACACCGCCAAGCATTGAACACGCATAGCGAGCGGATGAAAAAATATACCCTTTTCCACTCGGGTCAAAGAATCCCCGCCTTTTAAAGTGGAATTCTTCAAAATTAACAGAATATGCGCTCCGAAGTCAACGCCAAATCACTCATCTTAACCCTCCTTATTCCTCCACCGTATTGTCAAAACTTAACCACAGAGGACCTCCAATACTCCATTTCCCAAGACATCTCTCTGTGCTCGCTGTGGTTTAAAATGTGTGGAACCCAAAAATTCCCCTTGACATTTATTAACTACCATAGTAGTTAATAAAGCATGAAATCAACCCAATCAAAACTGACCAGACTTGGCCTGTCCGAGTACGAGGCAAAGGCATATCTGGCCCTGCTCAAGGAGAGCCCATCAACTGCCTATGAGATAGCAAAGGCCTCAGGGGTGCCGACATCAAAGGTCTATGAAGTGGTAAAGAGGCTTGAAGGCAGAGGCATGATTCAGGTGATTCGAGGGGAACATGTGAAGATGTTTGTCCCGGTGAGTCCAGATGAGTTCATAGGAAATTACAGGGCTGCCATTGAGAGCAACCTACAGTCTCTGAAGGGTGAATTAAAAAGTTTCAAGGGTATGATCGACGAAGGCTACATATGGAATATAAGGGATTATGAAGGCCTTATTCTTAAGGCAGGCAGGATGATAGAAACTGCAAAAGAAAAGATACTGCTTTCCCTGTGGCCGTTTGAGCTAACCCGCATCGAGAATCCCCTTAAAAGTGCCGAAGAAAAAGGGCTGTCCATAGCAGTCCTTCATTATGGGGCAACTAATATCAGGATCGGACAGATACACAAACATCCGGTTGAGGATACTCTTTATGCAGAAAAGGGCTGCAGGGGGTTTGCCCTTGTAACCGATTATAGGGAAGTGCTCATCAGTAGGATAGAAGGCGAAAGGGCTGAAGCAATATGGAGCTTAAACCAGGGAATCATTACCATCGTGGAAGACTATATAAGACATGACATATATCTCATGAAAATTATTAAGCGCTTTGACAATATATTGAAAGACAGGTTTGGTGTAAAGTATGAAATGCTCAGGGATGTTTTTAAAGATGAGGATGTTCATAAATAAAGGCCCTGATGATAAACCATCAGGGCCTGCAGGTTCAGGAATCTATACCTTTACTACATTAACTGCTTTTGGGCCTTTAGAGCTATCTTCGACTTCAAAGTTTACTTCCTGGCCTTCTGACAGGGACTTGAAACCATTGTCCTGAATGGATGAGTAATGAACAAAGACATCGCTTCCATTTTCTCTTGTAATAAAGCCAAAACCCTTGGCCTCATTGAACCATTTAACAGTTCCTTTTTCCATGCGCTGCACCTCCTTATAAAATACTGGAAGATTCCAGACATAAAAAGGCCGCAAAGCTCAAAGTCTTTGCGGCCTTAATTTACTACAAAAACTTCCGGAACTTCTACAGGAAGATTACACAAATCATAGACTTATGTCAAGATTTATTTTACGGCCGAAGAAGGAACCGAGTAATTTATTGGTATTATTAAATTTTAAAGTTCGTTTAGAGCTAAAAGCCGTATTCCTGCCACCTTAAATCAACAAGTCTTTTGATTTCTTCTGACATCGTTATATCATTGGGCCATTGTCTTTTGAAGCCCTCTGATGGCCATTTTTTTGTGGCATCAATGCCCATTTTGCCTCCATAGGCAGGGATATCTGAGGCGTGTTCAAGGACATCGAGAGGTCCTTCTACAATTACTACATCCCGCTTCGGGTCAACATTATTCCCGATCCTCCAGACAACCTCTGATAAGTTCTGGACATCTACCCATTTATCCACCACCGCAATCATTTTCGTAAAGCTCATCTGTCCCATGCCCCAGAGGGCATACATAACCTTTCTTGCATGACCTGGATATCGCTTGTCAATTGAAACAATTGCAATATTATGAAACACCCCTTCAAGGGGAAGATTCATGTCAACTACCTCGGGAAGTTGCATCTTTAACAATGGAAGGAAAATCCTCTCTGTGGCTTTTGCAATGTAGCAATCCTCCATCGGAGGCTTACCGACTATTGTTGCAGGATAGATGGCATCTTTACGATGTGTAATGCAGGTGATGTGGAATACCGGAAACTCATCCTTTAATGAATAATATCCTGTGTGGTCTCCAAAAGGCCCCTCGGCGCGCCTTTCGCCAGGCTCGCAAAAACCCTCAAGCACTATTTCAGAATTTGCAGGCACTTCTAAATCAACAGTCTCACATTTTATTAGCTCCACAGGAGATTGCCTCAAGAATCCTGCAAAGAGCATTTCATCCACTCCCTCTGGCAGCGGGGCTGTTGATGCATACATGGTGGCAGGGTCAGAGCCTAAAGCCACAGCAACCTCGAGCCTTTTACCCGTTCTCTCTGCATTTCGGTAATGTTTTGCTCCGTCTTTATGGATATGCCAGTGCATACCGGTTGTTCGACTATCATAGACCTGCATCCTGTACATCCCGCAGTTGCGTGCTCCTGATTCAGGGTCTTTGGTAAAGACCATTGGCAGTGTGATAAACCTGCCGCCGTCTTCAGGCCATGTCTTAAGTATGGGCAGTATATTGAGGGAAGGATTATCTTTTATTACCACCTCTTTGCACGGGCCTGATTTAACATATTTCGGAAGGAAGTCAGAAAGCCTTTTAAGTTTTGGCAGGGCCTTGAGTTTCTCAATTAAGTTTGTCGGAATTTCAGGTGCAAGAAACTCAAGCATCCTCTCGCCTATATCATCGAGGCTTCCTACC
>JACROP010000023.1 GCA_016214385.1 Nitrospirota bacterium | reverse complement strand
TTTTGCACGGCAATTGCAGCTTTTATTTCGCCATTTATAGCTTTTTCAACAATCGATTTGCAAACAGAGTGGAATTCGGAATCCTCATTGTTAGCATAAACAAGGATGTTTGTATCAATCAGCTTTGCGGTCAAGATATTCCCTGTAAAGTTTATCCCTTGCAGTTGCTTCCTTCCTTATATGACCAAGATGGAAGGTTGGGATTGTCAGATGGCGTGCTTTCTTTTTTTCTTTTTGTAATGGTTCTTGTTTTATTTTCAGATATTTGGCAAAGTCTATTACTTCGTCAAGCTTTTCAGGCGGCAGGTCATCTAAGATGTTCATTATTTTTTTCTGTTTTTCGGCCTGTATCGGCATTGCATGCTCCTTTATTCGAGATTTGTTTAAAAATAACAAAAAGGGTAAGTTTAGTCAATGGAAGAGAACATCTAACAGGCTACTTTAATGTATTGGCAGAAAACCATTATTAGAAATACCGGATTCCGCATCGCCCGATCGGAGTCGAGGGCAGGCAAGTGCGAAAGGAGAAAAGGCAGAAAAGGTGACAGGCTACTTTTTATGGATAATTGAATGACTTATGCCGAGGATAGAAAGAGGATTAGCAGACAATATTGTTTACCATGTCATTAATCGTGGAAATGGGAGACAAGAGGTTTTTCATAAAGATAGGGATTATGAGGCATTTATGAAACTGATAAAGGAGTCAAAGGAGCGATATTCTGTAAAGCTCTTTGGTTATTGTCTGATGCCTAATCATTTTCATATGGTTGTGAAGCCGGATCGTGGGGAAGATCTGAGCCGGTGGATGCAATGGGTGATGACGAGCCATGTAAGGCGTTATCACCGGCATCATGGCAGCAGCGGACATGTGTGAACGAAAAAAGTCGCCTGTCCCCTTTTCTGCCCTAACAGCGCTGATAATCCTTGAAAATGCATAGCGTGCGCATTCCCCACCCCTCATATTTTTTGCCTAAACTCCTTGACCGTAAAAACACGATATGCTAAAGAGTGCTATGGATTATTCTATAAAGATTGGCGGAGAGGCTGGGCAGGGCTTACAGACCATCGGCCATGTCCTATGCAAAGTGTTTCTCCGCGGGGGTTTTCATATTTTTGCCTATCAGGACTACGAATCGAGGATAAGAGGCGGCCATAATTTTTATCAGCTCCGATTTTCTGACAGGCCTGTGCTTTCTTCATCTGAAAAGGTTAACCTCATTGTTGCCTTAGACAGAGAAAGCATTGAAAGGCATCGTTCAGAACTTGTGGAAGTCGGTACGACTCGCAACCGAGAAGGCCTTGTCCTTTATGATTCTAAATCGCTTGGAATAAATCACAGCGACCCTTCCTTTCTCGATGTGCCGATGGAGACAATTGCAGTTGAAAAGGGCGGGAACAAAGTAATGATGAATACAGTGGCTGTGGGCGCTGTCCTCGGCATGCTGAATTTTGATTTTTCAATCCTCGAATCCATTCTGAGGGAATCTTTCAGCAGAAAAGGCATTGAGCTTGTTGAGGGCAACATCAGGGCAGCCAGGGCTGGTTATGATTATGCAAAGGAAAAATGTCTGCGATGCCGGTTCAATGTATCGCCAATACATGGGCCAAGAAGGATGCTGATAAGCGGCAATGAGGCCCTTGCCCTCGGCGCACTTGCCGCTGGATGCAAATTCATGTCAGCCTATCCAATGACACCTTCAACAGGGATTATTACCTATCTTGCAGGAAAGGCAGAGGAATTCGGGCTTGTGGTTGAGCAGGCAGAAGATGAGATAGCAGCTATAAATATGGCCTTAGGTGCTTCCTTCACAGGAGTAAGGTCACTGACTGCCACCTCTGGCGGAGGATTCTGCCTTATGACCGAGGGAGTTTCCCTTGCTGCAATGACAGAGACGCCCATTGTCATTGTAATAGGGCAGCGGCCAGGCCCGAGCACAGGGTTGCCTACAAGGACAGAGCAGGGCGAATTGTTCTTTGTCATTCATGCAGGTCATGGAGAATTTCCAAAGGCAGTCTTTTCTCCAGGTACCCCTGAAGACGCATTCTATCTGATACAAAAGGCATTCAACATAGCTGAAAAATATCAGTGCATAGTTTTTGTCTTTAGCGACCAGCACTTAGCAGATTCTTACTGGTCAGTAGATGGCCTTGACTTTAACCGCATAAAAATAGAAAGGGCACTTTTAAGGGATGATGAAGTTACAGAGGATTACAGAAGGCATAAAATCACCGACTCTGGTGTATCTCCGAGAGCGATCCCGGGCCAGGCTAAAAAGGCAGTAGTTGTTACTGACAGTGATGAGCATGATGAGGAGGGACATATCGTAGAGGATGCTGAGACGAGAAAGGCCATGGTCCTTAAGAGGATGCGAAAACTTCAGGGCATAGCTTCTGAGATCACTATGCCTGAACTTTATGGCACGGGTAATCCTGATTTGCTTTTAATAGGCTGGGGTTCTACTTACGGCGCACTGAGGGAAGCCATAGACCTCCTGAGGATAGAGGGCATAAATGCATCAATGCTGCATTTTAAAGAACTCTGGCCTTTTCCAGAGGGAATAGGTCGAGTAATAAAATCAGCTAAAAACATATATACGGTTGAAAACAATTTCACAGGCCAGCTAAGGCGACTTATCAGTGCAGAGACAGGCATTGAGCTCAACGGGAGTATTAACAAATTCGACGGCAGGCCATTTACATCAGGGGAAATTATCAGGGAGCTGAAAAATGCCCTCAATAGATGATTACAAGGGTCAGAAACCTGCATGGTGTCCTGGCTGTGGAAATTTTGGAATCTTAAGAGCCGTAAAACAGGCATTTGTAGAGCTTGGCCTTGAACCGCACCAGGTTTTGCTTGTCTCAGGAATAGGGCAGGCCGGTAAGCTACCCCATTACCTGCGATGCAATACCTTTAACGGCCTGCATGGCCGAACTCTTCCAGTTGCAACAGGCGCAAAACTTACAAACCATGAACTTACGGTGGTTGCTGTTGCCGGAGATGGGCAATCAGAAGAAATATAAACATTACTCTTATAGTGCATAACAACCAGATTTATGGACTTACAAAAGGCCAGGCATCTCCGACTTCAGATGTAGGAATGACAACAAAAGTCCAGCCCGACGGTGTAATAGTATCGCCATTTAACCCCATTGCCCTCGGAGTTTTTTTGAATGTAAGCTTTGTTGCGCGAGGTTTTTCAGGAGATGTCAGCCATCTTACAGGACTCATAAAGGAGGCAATCAACCATAAAGGTTTTTCAATGATTGATATACTTCAGCCATGTGTCACCTTTAACAGGCTCAACACCTTTGCATGGTACCGAGAAAGGGTTTATACGCTCGATGCAGGTTATAATCCAGAGGACAGGGCATCTGCCTTTGAGAAGTCTCTTGAGTGGGGTGAGAAAATCCCCATTGGCGTGATTTATAAATCCGTACGACAAACTTTTGAGGACCAGATACCAACACTCAAGAAGGGGCCTCTTGTCTCACTCGAGACAGGTGGTCCTTTTGATAATGCCATGCAGGAGTTTTACTAAATCTATCCCCCTATATTAACCACTTGATTAAAACGCCCTGAAAAGCTTAATATACTTCAATGAAAAGGGCATTTTTACTCCCTATTATTATCTTACTGTTTACATTTGCATGCTCTTCAAAAAAGACTGCCCTCAAAGATACTCCTGTTTTTGAACCGGAGGCCCTTCTTCAGCAAGCCAATGAAAAGATTAAACAGAAAGATTATGAGGGAGCACGGGCAATACTTCAGGATATAAAGGCAAAGGACGCCTCAAAAAAGTATGCCACAATTGCCCAGATAAAGATTGGTGATACCTATTTTGAAGAAGAAAGTTATGAAGAAGCACTCGTGGAATATTCAAACTTCCTCGATGTCCACCCCCATCATAAATATGCCCCATATGCCCAGTATCAACTGGCCCTGACTTATTTCAAGCAAATAGACTCTGTTGATACGAGTTATTCCATGGCTCTCAGGGCATTGAGGGAATTTGAAAAACTCCAGAGGCTTTATCCGAGGAACCCCTATATGGACGTTATTGAAAGCAGGATAAAGATGTGTAAAAGTATCCTTGCTGAATATGAACTTTATGTTGGGAAGTTCTACTTTAAGAAGGGTTCTTACAATGCCGCAGCCGGGCGTTTCAGAGAGCTTATAGAAAAGTATCCGAACACTAAAAATGAACCCGATGCCCTCTATCATCTTGCCGTCTCATATAATCATCTCGGGGATAAGGATAAGGCGCTCGATGTCTTTAACACACTGTTGTCAAAATATCCCACGAATAAACTTTCTAATGACGCAAAGAAGTTAATTGCCTCTATAAACACGGGGAAGTGAGCTACTACCCTGTATTTCTAAATCTCGAAGGTAAAAAAGTCGTTGTAGTCGGTGGCGGCCCTGTAGCTGCAAGAAAGGTAAATGCCCTTCTTAAGTCGGGAGCCAGCGTTACTGTTATAAGCCAGAGTGTCACAAAGTCCCTTGAAACATTAAAACAGAAAGGGATGATAAAACATATTAATAGAACGTATAAAAAGAATGACCTTAAAGCCGCATTTCTTGTTATTGCCGCAACTTCCTCTTGGGAAGAAAATATAAAGATTGCAAGGGATGCAAAGTCTCTTATTAATGTAGTTGATATGCCCTCTCAGGGAAACTTTATTGTTCCATCCACAATAAGCCGCGGCCCTCTGACAATTGCTATATCTACAAGCGGCACAAGCC
>JACROP010000022.1 GCA_016214385.1 Nitrospirota bacterium | reverse complement strand
TCAACCCACTTTAGTCAAGCATCCCTGCCCGTTTTAAAATTTAAAACAATCCTTTTACTTTGCCTGTATTCACATCAACATCGACCCTTCTGTATGCCGGGTCAGAGGCGGTTCCGGGCATTAATTTAATTGCGCCTGCAACAGGGACGACAAAGCCCGCGCCTTTGTAGGTAAGGATGTCGCGCACATGTAGTTTCCATCCTTTGGGAACACCTTTCAGATTCGGATTATCAGTGACACTAAGCTGAGTCTTGACCATACAGGTTCCGAGTTTTGCTATCTCGGGGTCTTCCTCCATCCTCTTTGCCTTTGCAATCGCCTCTGCTGAGTAATCCACGCCATCAGCGCCGTAAACTTCTTTTGCGATAAGCTCTATCCTCTGGCGAAGCGGTGTTGAGAGTTCATAGAGGAACTTAAAGTCATTTGTCTCATTGCATGCGTCTATTACAGCATCAGCAAGTTCAAGGGCACCGTCGCCTCCATACTGCCAGTGTCTCGATACCGCAACCCTCGCACCTGCTGCTTCTGCAAGTCGTTTTACAGTCTTTATTTCGTTATCTGTATCAGTGTGGAAGGCATTAATACAGACAACAGGATTAATACCAGCCTTCTTTACCGTCTTAATGTGATGGATAAGATTATCGCAACCCTTTTCTACCCATCCGACGTTTTCACTCTTATATTCCTCAGGCATGGGCCTTCCAGGCACAGGAATGGGTGCTCCTCCGTGGCATTTAAGTGCCCTTATAGTTGCAACAATAACTGCAGCATGTGGCTTAAGTCCTGAGAATCTGCATTTAAGGTTCCAGAATTTCTCAAATCCAATGTCAGCTCCAAATCCTGATTCAGTTACATGATAATCACCGAGCTTGAGGCCAACCCTGTCTGCTATGATAGAGGACTGGCCGATAGCAATATTGGCAAATGGCCCTGCGTGAACAAGGACAGGCTGTCCTTCTATAGTCTGCATGAGATTTGGATTTATTGCCTCAACCATCCATGCAGTCATTGCACCTGCGACCTCAAGGTCTTCTGTTGTAATGGGATTTCCATTTTTATCATAGGCAACGACGATCCTCCCCATCCTCTCCCGCATATCTTTAAGGTCAGTAGCAACAGAGAGGATAGCCATCACCTCTGATGAGACAGCAATGGCAAAACCAGACCGCATCATAAATCCGTCGTCTTTACCGCCAATACCAATAATAATATCCCTGAGGGCCTGGGCACAAAAATCCATTATCCATTTCATCTCTACATTTCGGGGATCAATGTTGAGCCTTTTTAATTTGCGCTTAGCGAGCTGCTCGTCAGTATAATTAAATTCATGTTGCATCCTTGAGGTGAGGGCGACCATCGCAAGGTTATTGGCATTCATGAGGGCGTTTATATCGCCAGTAAGCCCCAGCGAGAATGGCGTAAGGGGAATACATTGCGAAAGTCCGCCTCCTGCAGCAGAGCCCTTTATATTCATAGTAGGGCCCCCGGAAGGCTGACGTATTGCCGCTATAACGTTCTTGCCTCTTTTTCCAAGCCCTTGCGTTAATCCCATGGTGGTGGTTGATTTGCCCTCTCCGAGGGGTGTTGGTGTGATGGCAGTAACATCAATATACTTGCCATCAGGTTTACTGCTGAGACGCCTGAGGATACTGTTGAAGTCTAACTTTGCAACATAGTGGCCATGTGGAAGGAGTTCCTCCTTTTTCAGGCCCATCTCTTCTGAAAGCTGGTAGACTGTTTTCATCCGTGTCTCTGCTTCTTGTGCAATTTCCCAATCTGCATGTTTGGTTGGATTCAATGCCATATAAACCTCCTTTATAAGAAATAAAAATATGTCTTGTAGGACTTATCAGACCCATTTTGTGTTTAGTAGCTTATCAGCGCCTTAAGGAATTTATCGTTCATGCGCCTGAGATTTTTGCTCATCACCAGGGCAATTTTTTTTATAATCTTTGAGGTCAGGGCTATATCTTCTTTTTCCATCTTTTCAAAATCTTCTTTCGCAATCATGAATATTTCAGTATTCTCAATAGCAATTGCATTTGCCTCATGCCGTCTCTTCTCAAGAATTGACAACTCTCCAAAGAAGTGGCCGGGAGTTAAAATAGCGAGGGTCTGTTTCCAGCCATCAGAAGTGACCTTGGAGATTTCAACCTTCCCGGAATTGATAAGATAGATGCCCTTTGTATCTTCTTTCTCTTTAAAGAGAAGCTCTCCTTTTTTGAAGGATATTTTTTTAATGATTCTGGATATTCTGTTTAGCCCTGCCTCATCAATGTCTTCGAGCAGGACCTGTTGTCTCAATACGTCTGCCTTAATCATGAAAGCATCCTCCTGAACAAAATAGTATTATCAAAATTTAACCACAGAGAACACAGAGATAATTTTGACATTATCATAATTCCACTTTTACTGCGCATACTTTTAATTCAGGTATCTTGCAGATAGGGTCAAGGGCAGTATTTGTAAGCACATTAGCAGCAGCCTCCTTGAAATGAAAGGGTATAAATACCATGCCCTTTAATGGCCTTTCTGAAATCCTTGCAATTGTCTCTATTGTCCCCCTTCTTGAAGAAACCTTTACCTTCTGGCCATCGCTTATACCGAGTTTCTTTGCATCCTCTGGATTTATCTCTACATAAGGCTGGGACGCAATTGCTTCTATCGCAGGTGTCTTTCTTGTCATTGAACCTGTGTGATATTGAAATAATTGCCTTCCTGTTGAGAGTATAAAAGGATATTCATTGTCAGGTAGCTCTGCAGATGGCCTGTATTTTACAGATGTGAATCTGCCCCTTCCTCTCGGGAACCCTCCCTTAAAGAGATACGGCGTCCCTGGATGGTCGAGGGTAGGGCATGGCCACTGCAGCCCCCACTTCTCTATGCGGCCGTATGTTATACCAGCCATTGCAGGCCAGAGCATACCTATCTCCAGAAGGACCTCTTCTATGAAATTGTATTTCATCTCATAGCCAAACCTTTTGCTTAGCTCTATGATAATCCATGAGTCCTCTTTTGTATCGCCAGGGGGATTTATAGCCTTCCTCACCCTCTGAACCCGCCGTTCTGTATTCGTGAATGTCCCGTTTTTTTCTGCAAAGGACGCAGCAGGAAGCACAACATCCGCAAGAGCTGCTGTCTCTGTTAAAAATATATCCTGGACAACGAGAAATTCAAGGTTTTTTAATGCCTTTATTGTGTGGTTTACATCAGGGTCGCTGAGAACAGGGTTTTCGCCCATTATATACATTGCCTTAAGGTTTCCAATGATTGCCGCATCTATCATCTCTGTGGCAGTAAGACCTATCTTATCAGAAAGCTTAACACCCCATGCCCTTTCGAATTTCTCCTTTATAGCAGGCATATCAACCCTCTGATAGCCAGGATACAGATTTGGGGAACAACCCATATCAGTGGAACCCTGCACATTGTTCTGGCCCCTTAAAGGATTTACCCCTGAGAATTCCTTACCAAGATTGCCTGTCATAAGTGCAAGGTTTGCTATGGAATATACGTTGTCAGTTCCATGAGTATGCTGGGTCATCCCCATTGTGTAATATATCCCAGGTCGTTCTGCGTTTCCATAAAGTAAGGCTGCTTCAATTATCTTATCTTTTGGAACTCCTGTAATCTTTTCTCCTACTTCTGGAGTGAATTCAGATAGAGAATCCCTGAATTCCTCAAAGCCCTCTGTCCAGGTTTTTATGAACTCTCTATCTTCTAAGCCCTCTTTCAATATCACATGCATCATTGAGTTTAAGAGAGCTACATCGGTTCCCGGCCTCTGCTGCAGCCATAGATGTGCAAACCTCACAAGGTCTATCCTTCTTGGGTCTGCCACAATGAGCCTTGCTCCTTTTCTTACAGCCTTTTTCATCTTAAGCCCAATGATTGGATGGGTCTCTGTGGTGTTTGAACCTATAACAAAGAGCAGGTCATTATTTTCTATCTCAGGAATGGAGTTTGTCATAGCCCCTGAGCCGAATACTGTGGCCAGACCGGCCACTGTTGCGCTGTGTCAATACCTTCCACAGTGGTCAATGTTGTTCGTCCCGATAACAGCCCTCATGAACTTCTGGAAGAAATAGTTTTCCTCATTTGTGCATCTCGCAGAGGACAGCCCGGCTATGGCATCAGGACCGTCTTTATCTTTAATGGCCTTCAGCCTCTCTGATATATAATCGAGTGCCTCGTCCCATGAGGCCTCTCTGAAAAGTGACGAGTGATGAGCGACGAGCGACGAGCTATTATATTTACTTGTCTCTTGTCTCTTGTCACTTGTCTCTATCCTGATAAGAGGCTTTGTCAATCTATCAGGGCTGTTTATAAAACTATATCCAAACCTACCCTTCATACATAGCCAGCCCTCGTTAATAGTATCTTCCCTTGAAGTTATTCTTATTACTTCATCTCTCCTTACATGCAGGGTAATGTTACAGCCACAACCACAATAAGGGCAGGTGGTATCTATTTCCTTTATGTCCTTTTGTCTTCCTTTCTGTTTCCATAACTTGCCCGTAAGTGCCCCTGTTGGACAGACAGCAACACACTGGCCACAAAACTCGCAGCTAAGGTCCTTTTCAAAGGGCGTGCATATCTTTGTATCGAATCCCCTGTAACCAAAATCTATTGCACCAACGCCCTGAACCTCATCACAGACCTTTACGCATCTTCCACACATTATGCATTTCTCAAGCTCCCTTTCGATAAATGGGTTTCCATCCCTCTCTGTGTATATTCTTCTTTCTCCTTCAAATTTGGTTTCCCTTATGCCATAAAAGTATGCGAGCTCCTGAAGAGTGCAGTCACCTGCCTTCTCGCATACCATGCAGTCGTTGGGGTGGTCGGATAGGATCATCTCCAGGAGAGTTCTCCTTAGCCCTTCAAGATACTGGCTTGTGGTTGTTACCTCCATGCCCTCGCTAACAGGTGTTGTGCAGGAAGTAACAGGCCTTGCCATACCCTTTATCTCAACGATACAGAGCCTGCAGCCACCAAAAGGGGTTAGCTTTGGATGATGGCAAAGTGCAGGTATCGAGATATCCAGCCTCTTCGCAGCATCGAGGACAGATGTCCCCTCTAAAACTGATATTGGTTTACCATCTATGGTTAAAGTGACGAGTGACGAGTGACGAGTGACGAGTGACAAACTGTTATTTTTAGTCATCTTGTTGCCCTTTTTTACGCTTGAGAGACTTACTAAGACCAATAAGCATTTTTGAAATCTCATCAAGTTCTTTTAATGTTATTTCAACGTTTCTTATATAACCTAAGTTATTACCTATAATCAGTTGGGTTTCAAGTTCTGATAGAGATCCCTGCGATATAGATAAAAATTGTAAAAACTCTCGTGTGCTATTCCTTCCAGCCCCTTCAGCAACATTGCTTGGTATAGAGACAGCAGATCTTCTCATTTGTTGGGATAAGCCGTAAATTTCATTGTTAGGAAAATTATCAGTCATTTTATAAATCTCTGTGACAAATTTAATTGCCCTTTTCCATACCTCTAAATTATGATGTCCTTTCATAACTCGTTACTTGTCCCTCGTTACTTGTTACTGCTTTAATACCGACTTAAACTTGCATACATCAAAACATGCCCCGCATTTTATACATAACTCCTGAGTTATAAAGTGTGGTTTCTTCTTTCCCCCTGTTATTGCCTTTGCAGGACAGGCCCTCAGGCATGCGCCGCAACCTGTACAAAGTTCTTCTATTATATAGAAGGTTAAAAGGTCTTTGCACACCTTTGCAGGGCATTTTTTATCCCTGATATGGGCCTCGTATTCATCTCTGAAATATTTTATAGTGCTCAGGACTGGATTAGGCGCTGTCTGGCCAAGGCCGCAGAGGGATGTTACCTTTACATCATGACTCAATTTTTCAAGAAGTTCGATATCATCAACATGACCCATGCCCTTCGTAATCCTGTCCAGAATTTCCAGGAGCCTTTTCGTCCCTACCCTGCAGGGAACGCATTTTCCACAGGACTCTGCCTGTGTGAATTCTAAAAAGAATTTTGCGATATTGACCATGCAATCAGTTTCATCTAAAACCACCATCCCGCCTGAGCCAACAATAGAGCCAACTTCTGCGAGGGATTCGAAATCCACAGGGGTATCGAGTAATTCAGCAGGTATGCAGCCTCCGGAGGGACCACCTGTCTGGACCGCCTTGAATGCCTTTCCACCTTCTATTCCTCCACCGATATCGTATATTATCTCCCTGAGGGGAATGCCCATGGGAACCTCTATCAATCCTGTATTCTTAATCTTTCCTGTTAATGCAAAAACCTTTGTGCCTTTACTTTTCTCTGTGCCTATGGATGCATACCACTCTGCACCATTTCTTATTATGTAAGGTATGTTTGAAAGTGTCTCTACATTATTGATGACTGTGGGTTTCCCCCATAGACCATAATGAACAGGGAAGGGCGGCTTTGCCCTCGGCATTCCCCTCTGTCCCTCGATGGATGCAATCAATGCTGTTTCTTCGCCGCAGACAAAGGCGCCTGCACCTAACTTTATTTTTATATCGAAATCGAAATTAGAGCCGAACATGTTTTTCCCGAGATAACCTCTTTCGTGCGCCTGCGATATTGCCAATCTCAATCTTTCCACTGCAAAGGGATATTCTGCTCTAATATAGACATAGCCCTGATTGGAACCAACGGCATAGCCGGCTATCATCATCCCTTCAATAACCGAGTGAGGATTGCCTTCAATGATTGACCTATCCATAAATGCCCCAGGGTCACCTTCATCAGCATTACAGATTATGTACTTAATATCACCTGGTGCTTTCCGGCATATCTCCCATTTGAGACCTGTAGGAAATCCAGCGCCACCCCTTCCACGGAGGCCGGATGCCTTTATCTCTGAAATCACATCCTCAGGACTTGCCTCCAAAAGAACCTTCTTTATGCCACTGTATCCTCCAACATTTATATATGCCTGTATATCCTCCGGGTCTATTGTTCCACAATCTGCAAGGAGGACCTTCTTCTGCTTTGCATGAAATGCATAATAGGTATCATCTATGAGCCACTCCTTAACAGGATTACTTCCTATCAGGTGTTCATCCACTATCCTCGTTGCCATTTCAGGTTTTATACACTGATATGTTAGACTCTTATCACCATCCACTACATCAACAAGAACGTCCCTTGCGCAGAATCCACGGCATCCCACCTTCTGGTAATGACATGTGAAATCCAAATCTATATCAACGCATCTATCAGCGATCACTTTTTTAAAGGCATCTATCACCTCTTTGCCACCAGCAGCAAGCCCGCCAGTGCCTATGCAGACCCTCACAATAACCTCTTTTAGATTATCCTTCTGCACCTGAGCCCCTTGACCCCTCTAGCTTTTTAATAAGTTTGGAAGTATTATCAACCGTCATATCTCCATAAACCCTGTTATTTACTAAAACCACAGGCGCAATACTGCACGCTCCCACACACCTGACTACCTCAAATGTGAATCTTTTGTCCTCTGTTGTTTCCCCCTCAGAGTTAAGACTGAGGTCTTTTTTAATCCGCTCAGCAATTTTATTACTGCCCTTAACATGGCAGGCTGNGTTCCGCAGCAGACAGAGATTATATTTTTACCCCTCGGCTTCAGATGGAACTGGGCATAAAACGTGGTAATTCCGAAGAATCGACTTGCAGGGATATCCAGTTTTTTTGAAAACCACTCTACTGCATCTTCTGGTATATAGCCAAATGCATCCTGTATATCCTGAAGCACTGAAATGGTGTTGCCTTCATCCCGTTTGTAGTTATCAAGAATTTTTTTTAGGGTTTTTTCAACATTTGCAGATGCCTCTATCATCAAACCTCCGTGTGATTTTCTTCCCTTGAAAGAGGGATTTAGAGAAAGTTGTTAACTCTAACATTTTAAAAAATTTAGTGTCAATTAAAAAACTTTTATACCCTGAGTAAAAGTCCTTATAATTCAGGGCGTTTGGTGGTCTTGTTAAACTTATCTTACAAGCTTACCAGGCGGCCCATTTTTACTATCTCATCCCTCAACCTTGAAGCAATCCACTCATACTCATCAATGCCTTCAGGTTTTTTTAAGAAATCCATGTCTTTCAGGGAAATGGGCTTTCCAAATGTTATCTTTATCCTGGTTAGTTTTGGCCACCGCGCACCCCTCGGAAGGGCGGTAAATGTTCCTTTAATCACTGTTGGTATAAGAGGCACACTGAGCTCTTTTGAGAGAATACCTACGCCTTTTTTGAAAGCCATAAGCTCGCCATCAAATGACCTGCCGCCTTCAGGGAACAGGCAAAGGGCTTTGCTGTTTTTAAGCACAAACGCGCTAAGTTGCATGGCCCTGTAAAGGTAAGTCTCAGGGTCTATTGGTATCACATGTGCAAGCCTTGCAAAGGCAGAGGTAATAGGGTTTCTAAAATACTTCTGAAAACCGACAAAATAAAGGTCAGTAAAGGTTTTTAATGGAACAGAGGCAGCTACAACAAACCCATCCATGTTGCTTGTGTGGTTTGGGGTAATCATATAAGGCGGCGGCGGTAAATTCTCAAGACCTTTAACTTCAAGTCTGAATATGAGTTTTAAGATGCCTTTCAGCAGAAGAAGCAATGATGCAACAAATAGTCTTGTGATGGCCCCATGAGCAAGGCCAATCTTAGCTTTATCTTTTTCATCAGGCTGAGCCTCTAAGATCTCTGACCATCCCCTGACCTCGCCTCTTTCCTCTGGCCTGCTCTTAAATTCTATAAGTTTCCTGATTACATCCCTTACGCTTAGAACCTCAGCGCCAAAGCCCTCTGGAAGTTTCGCAGCAAGCATCTGCTCCAGAGCAACTACCATTTCTACCCTCTGCAGCGAATCGAGGCCGAGGTCAAGTTCCAGATTATCATCGAGGCTTATAAATTCTTTTTTTGAGATGTCTTTTAGATATTCAAGTATTTTTTTAGAAGATGGTTCTTCCATAAATATTATGTCCTCAGGAGATATTGCCCTGACCTCTGGTTTTCTGCCCTCTTCGAGAAGTTCTTTTATCATGAATCGCCTTACTTTTCCGAGGGGTGTCTTGGGAAGGGGTTCTGTTAAGACCCTGTAACCTTTTATCCTTTTATAGGGAGGCAGTTTTAATGACAGGGAATTTATTTCCCACTTAAGGGCCTCGTTAAAATTAGCAATCTTCTGCTCTTTCAAATAATCAAAGTTTGGCACGACTATGGCCTGAAGGCTGTCTGTGACACCAGGTCTGGTTTCAAGCCCGATCACACATATTTCTTTCACAAAAGGCGTATTAAGGTAATGTTTCTCAATCTCTTCAGGGTAGAGGTTTTTCCCAGAACTCAGGACTATTACTTCTTTTAAGCGTCCTGTTATATAAAGGTATCCCTCTGTATCTTTGTATCCTAAATCACCTGTCATAAACCAGCCGTCTCTGATTGCCTTTTCAGTAGCTTCAGGATTAAGGTAGTAGCCTTTCATTACTATTGGCCCCTTGATAGCTATCTCACCAATACCCTCTTTGTCTGGATTTAATATCGTTATTTCAACCCCTGGAATTGGCAGGCCCACTGAGCCTAATTTTGGTTTTTTTTCAGGATTGAAAGTGGCAACAGGTGATGTCTCTGTCAGGCCATAGCCTTCAAGGATGGTAAAACCAAGAGAGAAAAATCCCCTCGCTACATCAGGGTCAAGCTTTGCGCCTCCAGAGGCAAAGAATCTGAATTTCTGGCCAAAGCTTTTATGGATTTTGCTGAAAAGAATTTTTCCTAAATTAAGTCCAGT
Source organism: Nitrospirota bacterium (assembly GCA_016214385.1). Lineage (NCBI taxonomy): Bacteria > Pseudomonadati > Nitrospirota > Nitrospirota bacterium. The sequence goes on along the minus strand of JACROP010000022.1, from coordinate 767 downwards.
TTTTTCCCTTACCCAGCCAGATATGTAAAAAAGCCCTTTTAAAAGGATCTTTCCCATTTTTGAATAAATGCCTCTCAAGAGCATGTCGAAGATCTGGGGCACGCCTTCAAAAATAGTTATGCCGCACTCTCTCATCGTTTTTACTATTTCAGGCCCTTTTAGTGTTGTCAGATAAGTAACAGTGGCGCCTGCAAACAGCGGTGTGAGAAAGGTTGTCATAAATGGATATGTATGGTGAAGTGGCAGGATGCCGAGGACATTGTCATCTCTTGACATAAGACCTGCCTCTATAATGCTAAAGGCGTCAAAGCAAAAGTTTTTATGGGTGAGCGCCACACCTTTTGGTATGCCTGTTGTCCCTGATGTATAGACTATTGAGGCAACATCAGTTTCATGAATTTGTGGGAGGTCGAAGCGACTCTCTGCGAAGACTCGCATCGAGGCAATACCTTCAGACTTTTCGCCCCTTGATTTACATATATCATAAAACTCCTCACTATCAAGATTTATGACCTTTAACTGAAGACCTGCGGTGGCAGATAATGTTTTATCGAGGTTTTATCTGGATATAAAAATGACCCTGCTCCGGGAGTGAATCAGTATATTTCTTACGTCTTCTGCCTCAAGCTGTGAGTCAACAGGGACAGCAACTGCACCTGCTAAGATGAGTCCGAGATAAGATATTCCTCATTCAGGACAGCTCTTCGAATAAATAGCAGCCCTGTCACCTTTTTCTATACCTTCGGCAATAAGAAACAATGCGAGAG
>JACROP010000021.1 GCA_016214385.1 Nitrospirota bacterium | reverse complement strand
TTACCAGGTGGCTCTCTCCTCTTACCATTCCTTGCGGAGATCCTCGACAGAAGAAAAGCAAAACGACAGGAGACTCAAAAGCAAGAGACGACGGTTACTTAACCCGGAAAAATATTAAAGAAAACCACAGAGTTCACAGAGGGAAAAAATGAACTGGGAAGTAGGAAGTAAGAAGTGAAAATCATAACTTCCCATTTCCTATTTCTCATTTCCCATTTATAACTCTGTGCCCTCTGTGGTTCAATTGCATTGTTTGGGTTAAACGATGGCTTACAGAATAGCCGCTGATATTGTTGTAGCAATTCATTTCCTGTGGATATTATTCCTCATATTCGGCGCCTTGTTGGGCCGCCGCTATATCGGGGTTAAAATCCTCCACATAGGCGGCCTTATTTTCGCCATCGTGATGCAGGTCTTTGGATGGTATTGCCCCCTCACGCATATCGAGATATGGCTCAGGCAGAGACACGACCCATCCCTTTCCTATACAGGCTCATTCATTATCAATTATGCAGAAAAACTGATATATATTGAGATTTCTCAGGAAATAATTTTTGTCTTGACTATTCTTTTAATCCTCGGCTCTGCCTGGATATATCTGCACAAACCCAGGCATTTCTGAAATCCCAGCAGACCCTTTACATATTAACTTCTGTTGTGCTATTGTTCATTAACATTTTTAAGAAAGGGCGGTGAAGTTGTGGCCTTGGATAAAGTCAAAAAGCAGGATATAATAAACCAGTTTAAACTGCATAATGTTGATACAGGTTCTCCTGAGGTGCAGATAGCCATTCTCAGTGAGCGGATAAACTATCTTACCGAACATTTTCGGACTCACACAAAAGACCATCATTCCAGAAGAGGACTTTTAAGGCTTGTGGGCCAGAGGCGCAGTCTCCTCGATTATCTAAAAAGAACCAACAAGGAACGATACTCTAAGGTTATAGAGAGACTTGAAATTAGGAAATAATGTATAAAGTTGAAGTTGAGCTCAGAGGGAAGAAACTCTCTATTGAGACAGGTAGATTTGCAAAACAGGCTGACGGCGCTGCCCTCGTTCAATACGGCGATACTGTGATACTGGCAACTGCTGTTGCCGAAGAAGCTGAAAAAGAAGGTTTAGATTTTTTCCCGCTCACGATAGATTACCAGGAAAAAACTTATGCTGCCGGGAAAATTCCTGGCGGTTTCTTCAAAAGGGAAGGCCGTCCGAGTGAAAGAGAGGTCCTTACCTCCCGCCTGATTGACAGACCAATAAGACCCCTCTTTTTAGAAGGTTTTTATTCAGAGACCCAGGGAATTGTCTCAGTGCTATCCTATGGTAATGAGAACATAGCAGATGTCATGGGGATTATTGGCATGTCTGCTGCCCTCTTTATATCAGATATTCCACTGTCAGAGCAAGTTGGGGCAGTGAAGGTAGGTAGGGTTAATGGAAACCTGATAATAAACCCTGACTTAAACGAAATAGAAACAAGCGACCTTAATCTCCTGGTGGCCGGTACAGAGGCTGCAGTTGTTATGGTTGAAGGAGGAGGACTTGAAATCACAGAGGCAGACCTCCTGTCAGCCATAGATTTTGCCCATCAGGAGATAAAGAAGATAGTTCTGGCTCAAAAACAATTGAGCTCAATGGTTGGAAAAATAAAAAGACCCCTCAGACCCCTTGTGATAGACAATGAACTAAGAGCGGCTGTGAAAGAGCATGTAGCAGGAAAGATAAAGGATGCTATAAGAATTCCAGGGAAACTCAGAAGGCAGGAGGTCCTGGACATCATTTTAAAAGATGCTATCGAGGCATTGAACAAAGGGGATAAAGATATAAGCCGTGAGATAGCAGAAGCGTTTTATGAATTTGAAAGAGACCTTGTAAGAAGGATGATACTCGATGAGGGGATCCGGGCAGATGCCAGAAGGCCTGAGGACATAAGGCATATAAGCTGTGAAGTTGGAGTTCTTCCAAGGCCCCATGGCTCAGCCCTTTTTATAAGGGGAGAGACCCAGTGCCTTGCTATTGCTACACTTGGAACAGCAGAGGACGAGCAAAGAATAGATGCACTGGAAGGTGAGTCGACCAAGGCATTTATGCTGCATTACAATTTCCCACCCTTTAGCGTTGGCGAGGTAAAGCCCTTAAGGTCGCCCGGCAGGCGAGAAATCGGGCATGGAGCATTAGCGGAAAGGGCGCTGAAGTCTGTGATACCAGCGAAAACCGAATTTCCTTACACAATCAGGGTGGTGACTGATATCCTTGAATCTAATGGTTCTTCCTCAATGGCAAGTGTTTGTGGCGGTTCTCTTGCCCTGATGGATGCAGGAGTTCCAATAAAAGCGTCGGTTGCAGGCATTGCAATGGGGCTTATCCAGGAGGGAGAAAGGATAGTAATACTGAGCGATATCCTCGGCCTCGAGGATCATTTAGGGGATATGGATTTCAAGGTTACAGGGACTGAAAAAGGGATAACTGCCTTTCAGATGGACGTGAAAATAGGCGGGATTAGCAGCGATATAATGAAAAGGGCTCTTGAACAGGCGAGGCAGGGAAGGCTTTTTATCCTCGGCAAGATGCTTGAGGCAATGCCAGCGCCGAGGAAAGAGCTACACCCGTATGCACCGAGGATTTACACCATGCAGATAAAACCCGACAAGATAAGGGATGTTATTGGAACGGGCGGGAAGGTTATCAGGGGTATAGTTGAGCAGACAGGGGTCAAGATAGACATAAATGATGCGGGCATTATAAATATAGCTTCTTCTGATGAGGCCTCGGCACAGCGCGCTATTGATATCATAAGCGGTATAGTGGCTGAGGTAGAGCTCGGAAAGATTTATATGGGAAAGGTTAAACGGATAGTTGATTTCGGAGCTTTTGTTGAAGTGCTGCCTGGGACAGAGGGGTTGCTCCATATTTCTCAAATATCAGAAAAGAGGATAGCAAAGGTAACAGATGAGCTGAGAGAAGGAGATGAGATCCCCGTTAAAGTAATCGAGGTAGACAAAATGGGCAGAATCAGGCTTAGTAGAAAGGATGCAATGAGGGAGCAGGCTGCAAGATAGAAATTATGATAGAGATAGAGATGGAGGGGATAGGTGATGAATTTATCCCCTTTTTATTTAACCCGCATAATGCAACTGGTTTATCATGAGCCATGTTAAACCACAGAGACACTGAGACACAGATAGATTTAAGAATGAACTTTTTTATACAAAAATCATTTCCTAAAACAACCTCTCGGATCGATTCTTTGACTTTCTCTGTGTCCTCTGTGCCTCTGTGTTTATATATTAAGTTTTTTAAACTGCATTTTTGGGTTAATCGATACTGAAATGTATAAAAAAGAATTCCTCAGCAACGGTATACCAGTTATTACAGAAACCACAGAGGGCATGCGCTCGGTATGTATTGGCATATGGGTGAATGTCGGCTCAAGGCACGAGAGTAACGATAAAAATGGCGTTTCTCATTTTCTTGAACACATGTTCTTTAAAGGGACAAGAAAGAGGACGGCCAGGGATATTGCAGTAGAAATAGACTCAATTGGCGGAGAGCTCAATGCCTTTACCTCACGTGAAAGCACGACTTTTTATGTAAAGGTCCTCGATGAACACGTCCCAAAAGGCATTGAACTTTTAACAGACGTATTTCTGCACTCTACTTTTCCAGAGGAGGACATCGAAAAGGAGAGGAGGATAATAAAAGAAGAAATAAAAATGGTTGAGGATACACCTGATGATTACATACATGACCTTTTCAGCCGAACCGTGTGGGGAGAGGAGGGGCTGGGCCAATCAGTCCTCGGCAGAAGGGAAACCATAAAGACCTTTACAAGGGAAGACCTGGTTGAGCATATAAGAAAATATTATGGCACAAGGGATACGATAGTAGCCTGTGCTGGCAATTTTGAGCAGGATGCACTGATTCATAGCCTTGAGCATAACCTCGGTAGCTTGAGGAGGGCATCTGAGCCAGAACGAGGCCCTGCCCCTAAATTTATGAGCAAGGTCAATATTATTCCCAAGGATCTGTCAGAAGTTCATATATGTCTTGGGCTTGAAGGCCTTCCTCAGGGTAGCGAAGAGAGATATTCCATATATCTGCTCAATACAATCCTCGGTGCAGGAGTAAGCTCAAGGCTTTTTCAGGAGATAAGGGAAAAAAGGGGTCTTGCCTATTCGATATATTCCTTTATTTCATCTTATTATGATACAGGCCTCTGGGCTGTGTATGCCGGGACAGGCAGGAAACGGGCCAGGGAAGTTATAAACCTTATAGCAGATGAATTGAGGGGCCTTTCTAATACCATCACCAGCGATGAGCTTCAAAGGGCAAAGGACCAGCTAAAAGGTAATCTCATCCTTGCCCTCGAATCTACAAGTAGCAGGATGACCAATATAGCCCGGCAGGAGATATACTACGGCAGGTATTTTTCTCCTGATGAAATCATGAAGGCCGTAGATGCTGTAACACTTGAGGAGATAAAAGGACTCGCTGACAGACTTATAAATCAGAGGTCAGATAGAGATAGAGAGGAAACTCCACAAACTCAACCAACTCAATTAACCCCACAAACTCCACAAACTCCATCAGCAGGCTCAGGACAGGTCAGTTACGACTCGCAACGAGTTCCTTTTGCCCTTGTAGTTTATGGGCCGGTGAAGGAGAAGGTCTACGACCTATGACGAGAGACTTTTCCAGTGACGAGTGACAAGAGACAAGAGACGAGTAAATATAATAACTCGTCACTCGTCACTGGAAAAGTCTCTCGTCACTTGCTTTGACCAGATAACTGCAATCTGATATATTCTGTTCATGTTTAATTACGAGCATGAATACAGGACCTTCCGACTTGAAATGCCTGAAAAGTTCAACTTCAGCTATGATGTCTTTGATAAATGGGCTCAGGAGCCGAATAAGGTTGCCCTTTTCTGGACATCTGAAGATGGCGATGAAAAGAAATTTACCTTTGATGAGTTAAAGAGGCTCTCCCTTCATTTTTCCGCATATCTTAAATCCCTTGAGATCAACAAAGGAGACAGGGTGCTCCTGATGCTTCCTGTGGTGCCTGAGTGGTGGATTTCAATGCTCGGAATGCTGAGGCTTGGGGTTATTGCAATCCCTGCCACGACCCTCCTGACCCCTAAGGACATTTCTTACAGGATAGAGGCAGCAGAGATCAAGGCTGTTATTACTGATAGTGAGAATGCAGGAAAGGTTGATGAGGCTTTGTCAGGTATACAGACAGTAAAGAGATTGATACTCATTGATGGGATGCGGAAGGGCTGGGATACTTATGACAGCAAGGCCAGCCTTCCTCCAATTGAGAAGACTGAGACAATGTCTGACGAACCCGCCCTCATTTACTTTACCTCAGGCACTACAGGGCCTCCAAAGATGGTCCTTCATACTCATGCATCTTATCCGCTTGCCCACATCGTAACAGGGAAATACTGGCTGGATTTAAAGCCTGATGATCTGCACTGGACACTCTCAGACACGGGGTGGGCAAAGGCAGCCTGGTGTGCTTTTTTTGGCCCCTGGCACATGGGCTCTGCAATCTTTACTCACCATAAAAGGGGTAAGTTTGACGCCCATTACTGCCTGGGAGTTCTTGAGAAATACCGTGTTACATCCTTCTGTGCGCCTCCGACTGCATACAGGATGATGGTGCTTGAAGATTTAAAGGCATTTAATCTGAAAAATTTAAGACATTGCGCTGCTGCAGGAGAACCACTAAACCCCGAGGTTATACAAAAGTGGAGGAATGGCACTGAAAGACTTATATACGATGGCTACGGCCAGACTGAAACAGTAAATCTCCTTGCAAATTTCCCTTCAATACCAGTAAAGCCTGGCTCTATGGGGAGACCTGTGCCTGGCTTTTATGTCTCTGTAATAGATGATGAGGGGAATGAATTGAGCCCTGACATTGAAGGTGAAATAGCAGTCAGGGTCAAACCAGAAAGGCCTGTGGGGCTGTTTAAGGAGTATGTTAAAAAACCTGCAGCCACAGAAAAATGCTACAGGGGCAATTGGTATCTGACAGGAGACAGGGCGTATAAAGATGAAGACGGCTATTTCTGGTTTGTTGGAAGGGCAGATGACATAATATTAAGCTCTGGCTACAGGATTGGCCCATTCGAGGTTGAGAGCGCCCTCCTCGAACACCCTTCTGTGGCAGAGGCTGCGGTTGTTGCAAGCCCCGATGAAATAAGAGGCGAGGTGGTTAAAGCGTTTGTTGTTCTTAAAAGAGGTTTTGAACCCTCAGATGGTCTTTTAAAAGAGTTGCAGGAGCATACCAAAAAAACTACAGCGCCTTATAAATACCCTCGAAAAATCGAGTTTGTCCATGAGCTGCCAAAGACAATAACCGGGAAGATTAAGAGATATGAGCTTAGAAAAATGGAATTTGAGAGAAGAACGTAAGCGACGAAGCAATCTCTAAATTTGACTCACAATGACAAGAAAGGAAGTTTTTATCAGGCTGGCAAAACCTGGCCCATCCAGCTTTATCTATCCAGAGGGCTTCGCACACCCAGGATGTTTTTTTGTGGCAACATGGGTATAGATCATAGTGGTCTGCAGATTGGTGTGGCCGCGGACTCCTGATATTCCGTGGAGGAGAGTTCGCGTTTTCTGGCAAAGTCAAGAAACCGGCCTACCCAGTGAGCGAAAAAAGGCACGTTCTTTGCCGGAACAAGCTTCCGCTCCAGAAGAAACTTCTGGAACTCCGGTAAAGTCTCTTTAACAGAATTGGACAATTTCACCATAAAATACCAACTTCCTTTTTTATCCATATTACCATAAAATACCAAGCAGTGTGCTTATGTGACGATTGAATTTAAATGTTTTTCCCCTTTATCAAAAACCTTAAAATATGCTATATTTTTTCCATGAAAGCTATAAATAGGAAGTTGGTATAATTATTAGTTATACGGTGAAATATGAATACAAATAAAACAAGAATAATGTACATCGAGCTCAAAACCGATCTCGCAGGCCCAGCACGGATCGGTCGCGTGAAACTATCGAAGACAGGAAAATCAATCCATTATAAAGACAAGACATTTCAGACATTGAAAGGCCAAGGCTTTAAATCAAACTACTTTGACGTGGATTCCGGGGATGAATACTGGATCTCCGGCTGCAGAAAAGACGGAATGGATGCACTTTATTCAACTGACGTTGAAATAGATGAAGACGTAAGAGAAGAATATTGGACTAAAATACGGGGCCTGCCCGAGAAAAAGCACATTGGGACTTTCCGAGCAAAAGGAAAATATTAAGAGCACGTATAACACCTGTGTCGAGGCGACAGGGAATAGCGCTTTTTCGTTTTCAGTCTTAGGTCTGTCCCCCTGCGCCTCACACATCTCGTTGAGGCTGTAGAAAAAGTCCATGGTGAAAGATATATGAGGGAATGACAAAGATTCGACCTCACAGAATGCGCTGTAGTGAGCGATCGCAAGGACGGGAGGGGTAAAGTAACCCCCGAAAACTGTGGGTTTCGAAATCAAGGGGACTTATTCTACAGACTAAAAAAAAAAAAAAATAATATTGACA
>JACROP010000020.1 GCA_016214385.1 Nitrospirota bacterium | reverse complement strand
AGGGCAAAGGGCGCTGAGGCTCTTTGCCCGTATCTTGCCTGTGTTCCTTCTCCTTTCCTGCTCGAAAGCAAAAGAGGAAAAGGCTCCACAGGCAGGGCCTCAAAAGACATCCCTTTACAAAATTGAACTACTCCCCGTAGGCGCAACAAAAAATGATACCATTTCTGTGAAAGTAAAGGGTGTAAGCCCTTCTGACCTCAGGTATCAGTGGATTGTGAATGGTAGGGAAATAGAGGACGCCAGAGAGGCTTCCTTCAAATATCCTGAGCTTAAAAAGAATGACACAGTTGAGGTAAAGGTATCAATTAAAGGCACTGAATACATCTCTGACCCTATAATCATTGCCAATATCTACCCTGAAATCAAATCAGCCAAGCTTTTACCACAGAATCCAAAGAAAGGCGCTGAATTAAGAGTTGAAGCCATTACCGAAGACAGGGACGGCGACCCTGTAACTCTTACTTATGAGTGGTTTATAAATGGAGAGGCTATGCTCGGAGAAACATCTGATACGCTGAAGGCTGAATTTAAAAGGGGAGATAAGGTATCAGTGAGAGTAGCCTCCTTTGACGGGCAGCATCAGGGGCAGGCAATGACTTTATCCAGCGTTATTGCCAACTCGCCGCCAAAGGTCTCTCCAGATGTTGACACTAAAATTGAGGGCGATATTTGCACAGCAAAGATAAAAGCCACTGATCCGGATGGAGATGCCCTTACCTACTCTATTAAAGAGGGGCCGCAGGGCATGACAATAGACCAGAGCGGTATTATTACATGGAAGGTCAGGCCAGAAGAAATCGGAGAGAACAATATAACAGTATCAGTGAAAGACGGCAGTGGCGGCGAGACCGTAGTACCTCTTACCATTAAACTCGGCCTATAAATATCCCTCCTACCCCGCTATTTTCGTGATATAATAAAAAAATCCTATCATTAAGGAGGTCTTAAGGTGCCACAACTAAATATAAAGATAAAAGATAGGGAAATAATTTCACTGGTAGAGCAGTTACCAAAAAAAAAGAAGCAGGTATTGCTTAAAAAGCTGATAATTGAGGATATGCCAGGCCTTAAAGAAATTTCCGATATCGGAAGAAGAAGGTTTATAGCGTTTTGTAAGAGTAAGGGGATAGACCTAACCCTTTTATCGGAAGAAGACAAAGAAAAATTGATAGACAAGGTCTTACACGAGGCGAATTGATTAAGGTAGTTTATGATACCAATATCTTCATATCAGGACTTTTATGGAAAGGATTGCCATATAAATGTTTATTGCTTGCTAAAGCGAAAGCGGTTGAGCTTTTCTTGTGCGAGAAGATAATCTTCGAACTGTCCTCCAAGTTAAAAAACAGGTTTGATTTTACAGACATCGAAGTGGAGAAGACTATAAAAGAGATAAAATCTTTTTCTAAGAATATAAAAATAGAAGGTAATCTAAGGGTTGTCAAGGAAGACAGCGATGATGATAAATTTATAGAATGTGCCTGTAATGCTAATGCTGACTGTATCGTGTCAGGTGACAGGCATCTACTTAATCTGAAATCATATAACGGGATAGAAATACTTAATGCAAGGGATTTTCTGATAAAGATAAGAGGGACTTGAAGGAGTATTTATTCATGCTTAGTTTGTCATTTCTGCGAAAGCAGGAATCCAGAATCTCTTGAATTTACAAGACTCTGGATTCCCGCTAAAAACATGCGGGAATGACACTTATGGTTATTTTAGAGTTTTTCAACAGCCTGTTGTAACTTGAACCCGAATATTTTGTATTTCATAAAAGTATCGTCTCAATAACAATGTCATTGTCTGGATTTGTAGAGGACCATCCCCAGTCTCCCGAATATCAAACTTAAGGGTTCAATTTGCAAAATTGAACCCGCAGGGAGCGGGGCAGGAATCCAGAACTTATTGAATTTACAAACACTGGATTCCCGCTAAACTTGTCCCCGAATGCCTCTATCGGGGAAGCATGCGGGAATGACACTTACCCTCCCGGCGGGTTCAAGTTTGTAACTTGAACCGAATATCTATTCGTGTTCATAATATGTCGCCGATGCAGTCTCGGTCTCCCAGACCATTACTGCTGAAACCTCGAGATTATCATAATTTATCTTTTTTCTGATTGACTCATAGAGCCACTTAGCGATGTTCTCAGAAGATGGATTAATTTCAGTAAAAGGAAAAAGCTCATTTAAAAACGAATGTTCTAAAGGCATCAGGATTTCATTTGTTATTCTTTTTAGCTCATGGAAATCTATGGCTATCCCTATTTCATTGAGACTCTCTGCTGTTACAAAGACCTGCACCTTCCAGTTATGGCCATGTAGCTTCTCGCATTTGCCCATATATCCCCTGAGCTGATGCGCTGCCGAAAAGCTGGTCTCTATCATAAGTTCATACATATTAACCTCTTTAAGTCTTTCAACATTCTTATAGATAATATAACCACAGAGTTCACAGAGAACACAGAGTTATAAAGAAAATCTCTTAATTCCATCAACGAGTTTGGTCTCACCAAAGTTGATTAACAATGCACGTTTAAGTCCTGTGCTTTTGAGATACGATAATACCTGAGCAGTAAAAACATTTTCTAATTTACGTGCTGATTTTATCTCAACTACAACCTCTCCATCCACTATCAGGTCAAGTCTTTGACCCTTGATAACTGTATTCTTGTAAAAAATATCGACTTCTTTTTGCCGTTCATATGAAATACCTCTGAGCGATAACTCATAACAAATCGCTTCTTCATATATTGATTCAAGCAAACCTGGTCCCAAGATACGATGAACCTCTATTGCTGATGCTATGATTTGTTCCGTTAATTTATCTGACATATTTATCTCTGTGCTCTCTGTGTCCTCTGTGGCTATAATTATTATTCGTTGTTCACTTGTTTCTCACTGCCACATGATAGCTTCAAATTCTGGCCCTGGAACTTCTAAGGATATGAACCCTCTCCATGGCCACTTCTCAATCTCATCCCCATTCTTTAGTAAAGATAGAGAAAAACCTATTTCATCTCCCTGCTTGACGCCGAGTTCAGAGAATGGCACTGTAACCTCTAAAATGTCTTTTATTGCAACATTTTCTATGGCTTTATAAAATTGCCACTCGCTATTCACCCTCTTATAAATCTTCGCCTCTATCTGTCCTCTGTCAATATCAAGTTTCAAATGAGGAGGTTTTATAAACTGGAAGGAAAGGGTCATGCCATTGAAGATTTCTGAAAGTGGTTTTTTTGCATCCGCCCTTAAATAGAGGTTATTTGTATCAAATCCATAGTATATGCGGGTCATAAGGCTTTCAGCCCTGTGCATGGTGCCACCCATCCGCGATACCTCAAGATAAGCTGCCTGATACCATTCATAATAACTCGTAATTTCTCCATCTATCTGAGGGGTAATAAAACCTCTAATGGCTGTTGTTGGTTTAATGCTCCTGTCTTCTTTGAGGATTGGGATAAGTAGCTTCGGGGGCACATCCTTCCCCATGACATTGTAAACCTTTGTTAGGTTGGCCCTGAAAAGTTCATCAAATTCTGCCTGTGTCTCTGTTGTATGTTCATCGCCATACCACCAGCACCAGTCGCTGCCTTCGGCTATATAAAGCGACTTCCATGCACCTTCTAAGTTAGCATCAGGGTTCAATCTGGAAAATATTGACAGCTCTTCCCTTGTCTCAGTGAGCATGTCCCATGCAAGATTGTCTTCTTCATGTCCTATCCAGATGCTGAAATTACTGCTAATCCATGAGCCAGGGAAAAGATTCTCAATTCTTGCCTCAGGTGGATGTTCTTTAAGATACTCTGAAACAGTTACAGTCCTGATGCCGTCCTCTTTGCTCAATCTCTCATATAAATAACGAAGGAAATCCCTCCCGTCTTTTTGATAATGTTCCCATGCGTTTTCTCCATCGAGGATTATCGGGACAAGGAACGGTCTGCCCTTTGGAAGGGAGTACTTTATCCTGTAAAGCCTTTGAATAAGGTCGTCCGCTGCTTTTTTTGCATCCCACTTATAGTAAACAAAACCTATAAGGTCAGAGATTTCGTGGTCTCTGAATATTATTGACAGGCCATCTCCCACAATGTAAGGCTGGTAAAGGGCTCCCGGCTCCTTCACCGCTCCTCCAGAATCCCTGAGGGAGGTGCCCATTGACCTCTATAAAATACCCTCATCAGTTGCAATCCACTCAATTCCTGATTCTTTAAAAGCATTAATAATCTCAGCGCTCACAGAGCCTTCAGACGGCCACATGCCCTCCGGTCTGGAACCAAAAAGTTTTTCATGGTAGTCCATAGCCATCTTTATCTGTTTTAAGGCATCATCCCCGGATGAAAACCTGAGCTGCGGAAGTTCAATGCCAGGAAGAGCAACCTTTGCAAGATTAGTATCATGGAGAAGCGGCAATATTGGATGATAGAACGGGGAGGTTGTTATCTCTATCTGTCCCTGTTCTTTTATTTTTTTGTATTCAGGTATAATCAATCCAAGTATTTCTTTTTGTTTATTTAGAAGAATTTTTTTCTCATCCTCTGTGTAATTCTTTCCCTTTTGAATAAGCCCTTTAACAAAAGGGTCCCTCTCCATAAAGATCCTGTCAAACCAGCAGAGATTAAAAAAGACCTGAAGGTCGAGAAAGTCCTGGGCCGAAAAATATTTTACAGCCCTCTCAAGCTCTCCTCTTGTAATGACTCTGCCTCTTTTTACGAGGAGCTCATAGTACCCTGGAAAGGGCTTTATCATATTGTCCCAGTTAGCCAGAAAAAAATTTGACAGAATAAAAATCTTATGCTCTAAGGTGAGCTCTTTTGAGGGTATACGGCTGACCTCTTGAAATATATCATCCGCCCTCCCCTCGACATAATCCAGCAACTGCTCGAGAAGCGATGGGACAAGATTAAAGGTCTGATGGATTAATGGAAAATCCTCCAGTATGGCTACCATGCCGTAATAATCTTTTGCACCATGAAGCCTCACCCACGGAAGGCGATAAACCCCTGTTATGGGGTCCTTGTAATACGGCTGGTGCATGTGCCAGAGGAAAGCAACATAGAGGGGACTGCTGTTCATCCTATGAGTCATTGACTATTTTCATCCCTAAAATAGAACGAATTAAGAGTACTAAAAAATTACATGGGCAGTTCTGGTGAAGAATTTTTATACGACACCTTATAAAAAAGAACTTTATGGAATTGATAAAAAACGTTGAGATTAGAAAGGTTAAAACAGAATGTAAATAATCTGTCGATTATAAAAATTATGCGGCAGAACTGCCCATGTCTATTTTTCGGTTTCATCCTCGTATTTGAAAATTATCTCTCCCTTTTTTGTAAGGCCTAATTCTCTCGCAAAGTTCTCTACAGCGTGGGGGTCTTTCTTAAGAATATCGACCTGTTTTTTAATTTCTTCATTTTCGTCCTGTACTTTTTTTGTCTCGGCCTGAAGGTCGGCTCTGGTTGATTTGAGTTTTAAATAGCGCACAAATCCCCTTTCGCCGAAAATCAGGCTAAAAGAGAGGTAAATAAATAACAATAAGCCGAAAGTGAAAAAAATAATTCGCCTTTTTTTCTTTTCAAGCTCGACCTGTTTTCTGAGTTTATTAGCGCCCATTTCTCTCTATATTA
>JACROP010000019.1 GCA_016214385.1 Nitrospirota bacterium | reverse complement strand
ATTGAGACTCAGGCAACTGTTCGGGTTAATGGATTTATGAACTTGACGACCCATGCTCTCCCACGGTATTTTCTACCAAGGGTTTTTGGACGGTCTGCCAAGTTCTATATAAAACATAACATACAAGGGTTAGGGTGAGGGAGGGGAGTTATAAGAAAAAGGCATTTTCTAAATCGGGATTTGGGTGAGAATAAGAGTTCTTTAGTATAATTAAACATATGCAAGGTATAACTAATGAAAGATTAGCCACCGAAATATTTTATGCCTCATTGAGGGCGGTTGATCTTTATGATTCAGTAAACTTTTATACAGACATAATCCGCTCTACTTATCAAAGAGGTAATTTCAACAGACTAATCGTTGTAGGTTTTGGTAAGGCAGCATGCCCCATGGCAAAGGCAATGGAAGATAGTTTGATGGATTTAATAGATGCTGCAATAGCGATTACGAAATATGGACATTGCGAGGGTCAGGGGTCAGGGATCAGGGGTCAGGGGTCAAAAATAAAGATGTACGAGGCTGGTCATCCGGTGCCTGACGAAAACGGATTACGCGGCACAAAGGAGATAATAAGGCTCCTGAAAGATGCTGATGAAAATACCCTCGTGATATGTCTCATCTCAGGTGGAGGTTCTGCCCTCTTTGTGTCTCCATATAATGGCATTAGCCTTGAGGAGAAACAGAAGATTACTCAATTACTTCTCAGGGCTGGAGCAAATATTAATGAACTCAATGCAGTGAGAAAACATATCTCCAGGGTCAAAGGAGGCAGACTTGCAGGGCTTGCTTATCCTGCAAAAATAATCTCTTTAATACTTTCAGATGTAATTGGTGATAGACTCGATGTAATTGCATCAGGCCCTACATCTCCTGATAAAACGACATTTAATGACGCCTTACGGGTTTTAGAAAAATATGGATTAATAGAGAGGTCTCCTCATAGTGTGTTGGAAGTCCTTCATAACGGAACAAGCGGGCTAATGCCAGAAACACCAAAAGAGAGAGACATAATATTTGAAAGGATTGAAAACATAATCATAGGAAGTAATAGAAAAGCATTGGAGGCTGCGAAGAAAAAGGCAGAAGAACACGGTTTACAAACAGAGATAATATCATCAGAGATTACAGGCGAGGCAAGGGATGTTGGAAAATGGCTTGCTAAAAAGGCAATAGAAACCCGTGATGCGTTAAGCGTGAAGCGCCATGAGAAAATCTGTCTAATCTCAGGTGGGGAGACAACAGTAACCGTTAAAGGCAATGGTCTTGGTGGAAGGAATATGGAACTTGCACTTTCATTTGCTATAGAGATAGACGGCATTGATGGGATTACCCTGCTTTCAGCAGGAACAGATGGAACAGATGGCCCAACAGATGCAGCAGGGGCAATTGTGGATGGAGAGACTGTTAAGAGAGCACGGGCTGTTGGACTCTTTCCTGATGAATATTTGAAAAATAACGACTCTTACAACTTCTTCAAAAAAATAGATGGCCTTTTCATTACAGGCCCTACAGGGACAAATGTTATGGACATCCAGATAGTGGTGATAGGATAAAAGGAAAAATTTATTGCCAAAGAGACCCTTACTATCTAATAAAACAATTGTCAGGAGTAACTATGAAAACCTTTCGCAAGGAACTCTGGTTTAATGTTCCGACAAGAAGGGCATTTATAAATATTACACCACAGGTCGAGGAATGTCTGAGAGAAAGCGGTATCAAAGAAGGGCTTGTGCTTGTGAATGCCATGCATATAACTGCATCTGTCTTTATCAATGATGATGAATCCGGCCTTCATCACGACTTTGATGTCTGGCTGGAAAAACTTGCACCTCACGAACCTGTGAAACAGTATCGCCACAATGTCGGTGAGGATAACGCAGACGCACATTTAAAGAGGCAGATTATGGGAAGGGAGGTTGTGGTTGCTGTTACTAATGGGAAACTGGACTTTGGCACGTGGGAACAGATATTCTATGGGGAGTTTGATGGAAGACGGAAGAAAAGAGTGCTGGTAAAGATTATAGGAGAATGACGAGGGATTGCAGATTCTGATTGCATATTGATGATTTTAAAATCTGAAACCATAAATAATGGAAAACAAACATCTCATTATCTTTACAGACCTTGACGGAACACTTCTTGATTACCATACATATTCTTTTGAGAAGGCAGGACCAGCCATTGAGTTGCTTAAGAAAAAGGACATACCACTTGTCATCTGTTCAAGTAAGACAAGGGCAGAAATCGAATACTACAGAAAGAAGCTCGGCAATCATCATCCATTTATATCCGAGAACGGTGGAGGGATATTTATACCTAAGGACTACTTTAAGTTTAAAGTTCAAAATTCAGAGTTCACAGTAAAAGACAATGAAAATGTCATTCCTGCGAAACATGTCCCAGCAGGCATTAAGCAGGGAGCAGGAATCCAGGAAGACATGGATTCCCGCTTAAGGACTGCGGGAATGACGGAAAAGAGGGGATTTTCAGAAGATGATGACTGCCATGTTATCAGACTTGGGGCACAATATTCTGACTTAAGAAAGGCAATCGAGACATTACGAAAAGACGGTTTCAATCTTAAAGGCTTTGGAGATATGACAGCAAAGGAGATTGCAGAGATTGCGAATATGAGCATTGATGAAGCAGAAATGGCAAAGGAGAGGGATTTTGACGAGCCGTTCATATTTGCAGGGGCAATTCATGAATTGCCCTTACTCTTTAAATCAATAAAATCGAGAGGCTTCAACTATACTCAGGGAAGATTCTTTCATATCCTCGGAGATAGCGATAAGGGAAAGGCCATTGAGATATTAAAAGGGCTTTACAGAAAAAAATCAGGAGACATCACAACTGTCGGCCTCGGCGACAGTCCTAATGATATATCCATGTTCGAAAAGGTCGATTATCCAGTTCTCGTACAGAAATACGATGGAAGTTACGACCCGCAAGTAATCGAACGGATTGAATCCCGAATCAAGTTCGGGATTAAAGCAGAAGGAATCGGGCCAGAAGGATGGAATAAAGCAGTCACCAGATTTATACTAAAATGAATTCTTCTACACTTAAGTATATATTAATAGTTATCCTTTTGCTTATACTCCCACGGGTTTCCATGGCAGAAAAAGGTATGCCCTTTCATGCCCTTGATGTTTCTTTTGATATAGAGAAGAGTCTTCTTAGGGGCATATCCCGAATCACCCTGCCTGATGGGAGAGAGACTTTAATTCATACAGACAACCTCAATATCATTTCTGTAAAACTTAATGGCAAACCCATAAAACCAGAAATTGGAAATGGCACCTTCGGGATAAAATCAGAGACCCGTTCCGGGCATGAGAAAGGCAGTATTCTCGAAATAGTGCATGAAGCAACGTTTGAAAATGATGGAAGGTTAGATGACACCACAAATTATGGAGTGGTCTCAAAGAGTGTTATTGGCAAAAAAGGAATATTTCTCACAGGAAACTGGTACCCTGCCATAGAAGGGCTTTCCTATTATAATTTGACAGTAACGCTCCCGGAAGATTACGAGGCTGTATCAGAGGCAGAGGAGATAAAGGCTGAAATAAAGTCAGGTGTAAGGGAATTTTCCTTTAAGTTCCCACATCCGGTTGATGGTATAAGTTTAATAGCGAGCAGGTATAAAGTCGTAAAAGAAAGCTTCAGGGGTATTGACATCTATGCCTATTTTTTTCCTGAAGATATCAGCCTTGCAAGCACCTATCTGAAATATACTAAAAAATATTTAGAGTTATACGAAAAGCTTGTAGGGAAATATCCTTATAAAAGATTTTCGGTTGTAGAAAATTTTCTTCCAACAGGATATGCAATGCCAACCTTCACCCTTCTTGGACAGGATGTGGTGAGACTCCCATTTATCGTAGAGACATCACTTGGGCATGAAATACTCCACCAGTGGTTTGGAAACCTCGTTTATATTGATTATGAAAAGGGAAACTGGGCAGAGGGGCTGACCACATATCTCTCAGACTACCTATATGAAGAGCAAAAAGGAAGAGGTTTAGAATACAGAAAACAGATTCTGATAGACTACGAAAGTTATGTCACTTCAGGAAATGAAATCCCACTTAAGAATTTCATCAGCAGGACAGACCCTGCATCAAAGGCCATAGGCTATGGAAAAGGGGCAATGGTCTTTCACATGCTCAAGAAAATTGTGGGTGAAGAGAGGTTTTATCGGTCTCTTAAAGCCTTTATAGGAGAAAAGAGATTTCAGAAGGCATCCTGGGCTGATATTAAGAGAATGTTTGAAGAGATTTCAGGGAAAGATTTTGGCTGGTTTTTCAGACAATGGCTGGACGAAAAAGGAGCTCTTGTTCTGGAGATAAAAAACCTAAAGATAAAAGGAAAAGGTGCTCAATGGGCAGCGGCCTTTGATATTGTCCAGAAAGGGAAACCATATATCCTCGACATTCCGGTTATAATTAAAACAGACAGGGGTGAAATAAAGGAAGTCGTAAGGGTTAACAGTGAAAAAAAGAGCTTTGAAATTTTTACCGGGGGAAGACCAACAGAGATAATCCTCGATGAAGACTATGATGTCTTCAGAAAACCATCTTCAAAAGAAATCCCCCCTGTAATAGCAAGGCTTCTTGGAGATGAAAAAAGGCTGATAGTCCTCCCACAAAAAGATGGAGAAATCTATTCTGATATGGTCGAACTTTTCAAAAGAAAAGGCTTTAGCGTAAAAGAAGAAAAAGAAGTCAAGGAAGAGGACATAAAAACATCTTCGCTTCTCGTCCTCGGCAGTGAAAACATCATTGTCAAACGGCTTTTTGGAAAGATAGAATATCAGCCCTCAGGCTTTATATTTATGATAAAAGAAAATCCATGGAATTCGCTCAGGGTAATCGCCATTGCATGTGGTGATTCAAAAGAAGAGGTAAATGCAGCGGCTAAAAAGATATTTCACTATGGGAAATACAGCATGGTTGCTTTTAAAGAAGGGGAAAATATTGAAAAAAGGATCGATAAAAGCGAAAGGGGGTTAAGGATGCCTTTGACAGGACCAGTAGTTGGCGTCGCGGTAGCAAAGATCCTGGACATGAATGAAATAATAAACAGGGTTTCAGATAAAAAGATAATCTATGTTGGAGAAGCCCACGACAGGTATGAACATCATATGGTTCAACTTGAGGTAATCAAGGCCCTTTACAAGAAAAATCCCAAAATAGCCGTGGGCATGGAGATGTTTCAGAGGCCATTTCAAAAGGCGCTGGATGATTATATAGCAGGCAAGATGGACGAGAAGGAATTTCTGAAGTCATCTCAGTATTTTAAGAGATGGGGATTTGACTACAATCTCTATAGGGATATCATAGAGTTTGCAAGGGAAGTAAAAATACCTGTAGTAGCCCTTAATATAAGCAGAGAAATTGTAAATAAAGTCTCGACAGCCGGCCTTGATTCCCTGACAGAAGAGGAAAAGAGAGAGATGCCAGAGAGCATGGATTTGACAGATGAAAAATACAAGAATAGCCTCAGGGAGGTTTTTAAAAAACATAAAGGGTCAGAAAACAGGAACTTTGATCTCTTCTATCAGGCACAGATTCTATGGGATGAGACCATGGCTCAATCAATAGATAAATTCCTCAGAAAAAATCCTGACCATCAAATGGTTGTACTTGCAGGAGATGGTCATATGTCTTTTGGCTCTGGAATTCCAAAAAGGGCATTCAGGCGCAATGGGTTCGATTATGCAATAATACTGAATGACACAGCTCCCGAAAGGGATATTGCTGATTATATTCTGTTCCCTGAGCAAATAACCCTACCCTCTTCGCCAAAGTTTATGGTCACGCTAAGCGAAAAAGATGGGAAGGTAAAGATAGAGGGCTTCCCCAAAGACAGCGTCTCAGAAAAGGCCGGGTTAAAAGAAAATGACATTATCATTTCACTGGACGATACCAGGATTGGAAGTATAGATGACATAAAGATATTTCTCCTCTATAAAAAACAGGGCGATACTGTTAAGGTCAGGGTTTTGAGGAAGAGATTTTTGTTGGGAGAAAAAGAGCTGGAGATTGTCGTAACCCTTTAACTAATTCCTGTATTATCTCCCCATAATCTGCACATATCGCGCAATGCCGTTACGGGTAATCATGCCTATAATCCTGCCGTTATCTGCAACCATAAGCCTGCCCCTATCTTCTGTTATCATCAATTCAAGAGCCTTCATGGCATCATCCACAGGTGATACCTCCCATCTTCTGTTATGAGGCACGACAACATCAGCTACCTTAACCTTCTCCCATTCTTCTCTCGGTACATCCTTGGTTTCTTTAAGAGTTATAACACCTATGAATCTTCCATTATCTATTACAGGAAATCCTCCATAGCCATATTTGAGAAAATACTCATTCACCGCATCCTTTATCGTTATTGACGGGCTAATAGTTATCATGTCTTTAATCATAATATTTTCGACTTTAATTCCAGAAAGCGTCTCCTGAAGGCTTGCCTGCTGATAGCTGGTCTGTGCAGCAGTATGGAGAAACCAGCCTATTAACATCAGCCATAACCCACCCGGGAAACCCGTAAAGATAGCTATCATCCCAAAAACTATGAAGAAGATTGCTATCTTCTGCCCGAAACTCGAGGCCATGCGTGTGGCATAAAAGAAATTACCTGTCTTTTTCCATATAGCTGACCTTAACACCCTCCCTCCATCCATTGGAAAGCCGGGTATAAGATTAAATACACCGAGAATAAGATTGATCTGGGTGAGATACGCATAAAGGGCTGTAAGTCCTGGATTGATTGAGACCCTATAAAATATAAAAAAGACAAAGGCCAGGAAGAAACTCGATAGCGGCCCTGCAATCGCTATCCTGAACTCTGCTTTTGGATGTGGGGGTTCGCCCTTCATCTGGGCAACACCGCCAAAGATAAAAAGGGTGATGCTGTGAATAGATATCCTGTATTTCTTCGCCACATATGAATGGGCAAGCTCATGAAATGCAACCGAGGCAAAAAGCAGCATAGCTGCCATAGCGCCTTTAATCCAGTAAGAGGCTACTGGAAGCTCAGGGGCTGCCTTCGGGAAATAGTAAGTAGATAAAGACCACGTTATTAAACCAAAGATAATAAGCCATGAGAAATGCACCCTTATTGGTATCCCCATTATCGTTGCTATCTTCCATGAACCCTGGAATAATGCACCGTTCATCTATTTATCTCCTTCATATGACCTCTCCTCCTGTGGGTTCAATTTGCAAAATTGAACCACTAAGTTTGGATATAAAATACTCGGGTTCAAGTTACAAACTTGAACCCGCTAAGGGCATAAAAATACTTAGGCAGTTTATGTCATTCCTGCGGAAGCAGGAATCCAGAAAGCTGATTTCTCTGGATTCCCACTTTCGTGAGAATGACAAAAGGTAACCCTGTAACAAGCTACAGGGGATTATCAGGTTAAAACCTTTAGGACGCCGAATTCCAAACTCCAATATCTCTGGATTTGAGTTTAAAGATGTTCGATATCATCTTTTTCTTCTTCGCCCCTGAGCTTTTTCTCCAGATACTCTCTTGCCACATCTTTACCGCCAAGGCCAAAGGCAATTGCAAGGGCAAGCACAATTCCACCAAAGACTATGGCAAAAGTCACTACGATAGTCCCCCTTCCTATGCCGAGCTGTTCAAGGGCCATTGTAATTGAAAGGAGGAACACAGTAATCTTAACGAGCTTACCTATTAAACCTGACACTTTTAAACCCGCATTTACAGATGCAATCAATGCAGCCCGGCCAAAAAAATTGCTGAGGAGATAACCGAAGAAGAGTATCAGGGCAGCCACAAAAATATTTGGCATGTAGAGGAAAAACTTCTCGAGAATTCGCTCAACAGCAGGTACATCAAGGGCACGAACAGATAGTATTATAAAAACAACAATTGTCAACCACCCTATTATCTTTGCCAGAAGATTGGACGCAGATTCTTTTATCCCACCCTTACGGAGCATCTCCATCAGGCCAGCTCTCTCTGAAAACCTATCCAGGTTTATGACCCTGAAAAACCTGGAGAATAATCCTTTTAAAATCATCGCAAGGATAATACCTGTAATAAGTATGAGGATCGCCATCAGGAGATGAGGCAGAAATTCCAGGACTTTATCAAAAAACCTGTTAGACGGCTCTATAACAATTCTTTTCATTATATCGTCCATAAATACCCCCTTTCGTTGCGAATCTTCGATTTATTTATCCCAGTTTTTAAGTAAAAAATCCTTTTTATTCTCAAAACTGTTGCATAGCTTCTCTATCCTTTCTTCAACTTCTGCTGCACTGCTGTCCCATGTCTCCATCACAAAAGATGCTGTGCGGCCGAGATAGAGCGGGGTGAGCGATTTCAAGAGATGCTCTTTATTTAAGAGTTTTTTGTGACACGCTATAGCAAATGCATATATAATTTCTGCCCATAAAGTATCCGGAATTCTAAAGTCGTCCCTGGAGAGTTCTTTTACCTCGCAGAGAAAATCAAGTACTTTTTTGGGCACAAACACCTCCCACACGCTACATAATTCCTTTGCACCAAGTTTGAACTTATCTATCATCCTGTCGAGGTTGACAGAGACAGGCTCAAGGCCAACAGAAAACTGGAAACCAAAAGTAGGCACGCGCTCTGAAATCCTGACAGCCTTCCAGATATCTTCATATGTCTCCATAAGGTCAAAGGCAGAGCCCACAACCTGGTGTAGCATTTCGCTCAAATCTGCACTCGGCTCCTTTGCGTCATGTATCTTTGCTCCTAAGAATGACTGGCATACCTTGAAGTTATTGGCAATTGCTGTGGTTGTCATCCATATATCTATCCCATATCTTGCAACATCCGTATCCCAGACGTCCTTAGTTAAATAGAAAGATGCAAGTTCACCTGAGAAACCAAAATCTCCGCCAATTGGTTGCCTGATTCTTTTACCGTATAATGCCCTTGTAAGCGGATAAATGATGCTATTTGTTATTGTACCATCATATTTGTGCCTGAGATAGTAAGGGGCAACATAGTCATAACCACCATCTATTACAGGGCTCAACAACAGGTCTATCCATTCTGGCGTTATGCTCCTCAGATCAGAATCAACAACAGCACATGCCTTTGCATTAAGGGTCTTTGCTATTCCAAAGATTGTCCTGAAGGCGCTCCCTTTGCCGGGGACTCCATGATAAGGAGTGGTTATCTTGATAAATGGGCCTACTCTGTGGGTAATGAGTATTGACTGGAAATCTTCTATCGTTTCATTCTGGACAGCTTCCATTGTACCATCTGTAGAGCCGCCATCTGAATTGACAAGAACAGCTTTCTTATAAGGGAAATATTTTGCAAGGCCTGCCTGCACAGCCCTTACAACATGGCCAATTGTGGGGGCATTATTATAGCTCGGAATACCTACAACGATGTCAGCCTCCTTTATCTCATCAAGCCTTTCCTGAACCTCTTTTCTTAATACTATGTTATTCATTCTGTTTTATTATTGTTGGTTCTTCTACATATTAATACAAACGCAAAATGTTTTTTGCATTTATAAAATCTCCCCCCTGCTTAATACATGCAGGGGCAGGCTCTTGCCCCTCTTTTCCAAAGAGGGGGACAAAAAAGAGAATTGCTTTTCCAAAGAGGGGTTCGCAAAGTCCCCCTTTGTCGCCACAGGCGACTCGCCGAGGCGAGAAAAAGGGGGATGTAGGTCGTTGCCCCGACGCTTCGGGGTAACTGAGGGGATTTTGTAAATTTATTTTTTGCATTTGTATTAATTGTTAAACAGGGTTTGAGGTTTTGGAGGTTCGAGGATATTTATTCAGTATCGCGTATTGTTTTTCCACTGGTCCTTAAAGTTGCTTTGACAGGTTCAGCCCTCACCACATGCCCCCTCGGTACAACCGCAACCCCGCAGGCGTCCACATGAAGACGCCAGCGGTCAACATCAACATCATAGCCTATCTGTACGCCCTTCTCAACCACACTGAAACGGTCAATAATTGCATTCCGTATCCGGCAGCCTCTCTTCAGCACTACGTAATCCATGATAATGGAATCTGAAACTTCAACGTTATCTTCGACAATTACCCCTCGACGGATTACCGAACTACGTATAACCGCGTTATTTATTACAGTTCCCTCAGCAATATAACTATTTATAATGTCTCCACGTAATATCTTTGCTGCTGGCCCCACATAATGTGCAGGGTGTATGGGCCACTGTTCATTGTTCAGTTCGAATAGGGGCGTCGGGCCGAGTACATCCTTATGTGCATCCCAGTAGGCCTTAATGGTTCCGATGTCGCGCCAGTATCCCTCTTCCTCGTAAAGCCTGATGCCAGGGATTTTATTCTTAGCAAAATCATAAGCATATAGTTTACCGGTGTCCACCAGACTGGGTAACACATGGCGACCGAAATCGTGCTGTTTTTTCCTCTGCGCATCTGCTAACGCATTAATCAAGACATCGGTGTTAAACAGGTAATTGCCCATCGAAACATAAGCACGCTCGGGATCTGTTGGCATGGGCCTGGGTTGTTCAGGTTTCTCCTCGAATCCTGTAATGCGGCCATCAGCCTCGGTGGCGATAACCCCAAATGCACTGGCCTCGCTCAGTGGTACAGGCCGGGCGGCTACTGTGGCAAAGGCACGTTTCTCAAGGTGGAAATCAACCATCTGACGGATATCCATGCGGTAGATGTGGTCTGCGCCAAAAATAGCTACCAGCCCTGGTTTGTGACGGCGAATTACGTTCTGGTTCTGGAAGACAGCATCGGCCGTGCCCTGAAACCATTCCGGACCCATACGCATCTGCGGTGGGACTACAGTCACAAAATGGTCAGACACAACAGGAGAAAGCACCCAATTCTCCCTCACGTGCTCGATTAGCGACTGGGATTTGTACTGGACCAGGAGGTAAATAGAAAAAATGTGTGAGTTGATGAAATTACTCAGGACAAAGTCAACAATGCGGTAACAGCCACCAAAAGGAACTGCAGGTTTTGAGCGTTCCACGGTGAGGGGGAATAGCCTCTCTCCCTTGCCGCCTGCTAAAATAAAAGCCAGGATTTTGGGGTGTGACATATGGTCTCCAAACAAGCTTTTGAGAAAAGGATTTAAAATATAACTTTAAAGTCGAGAAAACCAGCTAATTAAATTATACTATTTTGCCTCGATCCATTCAAGAAAACTTTTTACTTCGTCCTGGCCCTTCAAATAGTATTCTGCCTCAAGGCTTCCACCGATACAAACGGTTATCCCCTTTTCCTTTATCGCCCTGAAGGCATCTTCATCTGTGGTATCGTCACCGATGTAGATGGGGACTCTACCTTTGCCGAGATTTTTCCATATCCATAAAACTGCATCACCTTTATGCCATATCCCATGGGGCATTATCTCAAAAACCTTTTTGCCGGGTGTTATCTTGAACAGGTCTTCATAGTCTCCTGCTATCTTCCAGAAGGTGTCAAACAGATTCCCAACATCCTTCGCATTTACCATCCTGAAATGTATACTCGCAGTAATGCCTTTGTCTTCAACTATCACGCCATTTATATGCGATAATGCGCCTTTTAATCTATTCAGGAATTCTTTCAATGCATAACTCTTGACTCCCGACTCTTGACTCCTGACTTTTTCCTTGCCATCCCATATCTCTACACCGTGATTACCTGCATAGATTATATCTTTAATTCCAACCCTTTCTCTTATATCCCTCAATGCTCTGCCACTTATAATGGCTACTGGCACACGTTTCTTTAGTCTCGCGAGAAGAGAACGAATTTCATCTGAGAGAAAAGCCTTATCAGGGGACCCGACAATCGGAGTTAGCGTGCCGTCGTAATCGAGAAAAATTAAAATATTGTCTTTTGGTATATTCTTTAAGTGGTCAAAGAGATAGTTAAGGCGCTGAGTCTTCATGGAAGATACAGTAGTTATTTCGTGGAGGATACTGTATATCCAGGTGTGAATATCATTTTCTTCTACCTGTCTCCTCAGGTTTTTCATCCTGCTTATTTTTTCTTTCGATGACATCTCCAGTGCCTTCTTTATACCATCTGAAAAATCTTCTATGTCATACGGATTTACAAGTATTGCCCCTTCTAATTCTTCTGCTGCGCCTGCAAGTTCACTGAGAATAAGTACACCTTTTTCATCGACCTGTGAGGCTACATACTCTTTTGCAACAAGATTCATTCCGTCATAAACAGAACTTATTATCGCAACATCAGCCATCCTGTAATAAGCAACAAGGTCTTTATGCTCGACCTTTATGTCAATGTAAATGATTGGTTTCCAGTCACCGGCTGAATATTTTTCATTAATTTTTGAGATGAGTTCTTCAACAGTCTTTTTGTAACTGATATACGGTTCCTTCATCCTCGTGGGGACAGTAATCTGTATAAAGGTGAACTTGCCCCTGTATTTCTGATACCTATCAAAAAAGAGGTCAATGGCCTGAAGCCTCTTTATCAGCGCTTTTGTATATTCGAGCCTGTCCACACCTATAGCTATGTAATTCTGATCAAGGTTGTATTTGTTTTTTAACGTCTTAATTATGTTAAGAGATCTCTGAGATGATGCCATAAAGTTGAATCTCTCGTAGTCTATGCTTATAGGAAATGCCTTTAGTTTTGTTGTATGGCCATTATATGTAACACTGGAGTTCTGGTAATCTACATCTGCATCAAGACTTTCCCTTACACAGTCCAGAAAGTTTTTGACAAAGAGTTGTATCTGGAAGCCTATAAGGTCATTGCATAGCAGCGCCTCAATAATCTCATTTCCATGAGGACATACCCTGAAAACACTCCAGTCAGGCCATGGAATATGCCAGAAGTGGGCTATTATTAAATTAGTTCTGCTCTCTCTCAGCAGTCGAGGCACAAGGCATAAATGGTAGTCATGAATCCATACAACTGACTCTTTATCAGCTCGGTACGAGTCGATTCCGACCTCTTCAAGAATAGCACTGGCAAAGGCCTTGTTAGCCTTTTTATAATCCTCCCAGAACCTTTTCCTGAAATATACCCTGTCAAGGGTTATATGGCAGAGAGGCCAGAGCACCTGGTTGGAGTATCCATGATAGTAGTTATCGACTTCACCCGGGCTGAGCCAGACTCTCTTTAGAGTATAGGAAGGATTTTCAGGAGGAATTATTAGACGGTTTTTCCCATCAACAGTATCCCTGTCTCCACTTCCACTTCCCCATGCCACCCATATTCCTCCAGTTGTCTTCAGGACATCATCCATTGCTGATGTGAGGCCGCCTGTTGGTTTTTCTACCTTGATGCTGAGTCCTGTCTTTTTATGGATATAAGGCTCCCTATTAGACACTATTATCAGAGTCTTCTTAGAGAAATTCTCTTTTATGAAAGTCTTTACTACATCAGGCATTACAATTCCAGAACGCTCTTCCCTTTATTCTCGATTGAATACCATACTGATAGATAATCCCTTATCTGCCTTGTTATGAGAAAATTATTTCTCACATACTCCCTGGCACTCTCGCCCATTCTCTTCGCCATTTCTGGATTATTCAGAAGCTGCCTTATCCTGAATGCAGCACCTTCCACTGAATGGACAAGAAAGCCTGTAACACCATGCACTATCTGAAGTGGGATTCCGCCTGTGGCACCGCCTATTACAGGCTTTCCCTTCCACATGGCCTCAGATACTGTAAGGCCAAAGCCCTCTTTCAAAGACTTCTGTAAAACAACAGTTGCCACCCTTTGAAGGGCATTAATATCTTTGTCGCTGAAAGGCGGCAATAAAAGTATGCGTATATCAGGGTCATCGGCTGCATACTCCTTCACCTCATTTAAGACTAACTCTCCTTCAGGGTCGTCTGTTGCCGAGCTTCCAGCGAGGATGAGTCTGCAATCATTGTATTTCTTCACAAGTCTGTATGCTTCAATCACGCCTACGGGATCCTTGAATCTGTCAAACCTCGATACCTGAAGGATTATTGGTTTATCGATAGGTATTTGGAATTTCTCAATCACCTCATTTATCTCTCGCCCCGTTAATTCCATATTCTTTTCACTAAGAGGGTCTATGGATGGAGTAATTATGAATTCATCTATTTGCAAGGCCCTTGCAAATCTGGCAACAGAAAAAATAGAGGCATCATATCTCCTGATGTAGTGTTTTAGATTCCTCCATATATAAATTATAGGGTTTGATACATCTATATGGCATCGCCACATCCATATTCCATCTTTTTTGAATTCAATAAGTGGAGCAGGCTGAGGGTCATGAATAAGGACAGCATCTGCATCGAGGCTAATCTTTTCTGCATTTCTCCTGTTGACCTCATAATGATACTGCCACATGTCTTCTGTGATTCTTTCCGGGTTGCCCTGAAGGGCATTGTGAATCTTCTTTGTTATATCAAAAAATCTTTCATCGCCCCCTATAACTTCCCATCTTGCATTAATTCCGAGTTCATTCAAAAGGGGTATCATCCTTTGAAGTATCTCGGCAACACCGCCGCCTGACTTTGTTGAGTTTATATGGAGGAAACTTTTATTAGACAGTCTTTCTGACAGCCTGTAAAGCGATATGAGATCGCCCTTAGGCGCAATGCCTGAATAATTCGAGAGCTGAATCATTTATATTGTCCCCATATCTTTCTTTACTTCTGCCTCTACCATCCCGGCTATATGATTCCTTATCCCTTCTATGCTGAACATAAAGAGGTCTATATTTCTTATCTCTGAAGCGAGTTCTTTTTTCCCGAGGGTATCTTCTATCCACCTTGTAAAATCATCCGCCTCCTTACCAAGTCGCATCCTTGCCTCATAGAAATGAAAGTATATGGAGCCTGCATCGATATGTCTTATAGCCACAAGAAACTCTGCAAGATTATTTGCTATAACGTTTGTTGGAAAAATTATAGTTACGGTCTCATTAAAATAGAATTCGTCGCCTTTCATCGCAAGTCTTGGCTCAGGGAAAGCCTTAAGATACTCATCAATAACCCGCAACAACTCGTTTCTGAGGTCATTTATTGATGCAAAGGCATAGGGGTCTATATTCGAGAGGTGTTCTGACAGGGCTTTTTCCTCAAGGCTTTCGCCTGCCCAGTGGGCGAAGTCATTGGTATATTCAAGGATATGTCCTTTTAAAAAATACTGATATGTATGATGAAATATGGATTCATCACTCACTTCAGAAATGATCTTTCTAAGCTCGCGGAGATTCCGTGCCTTCTTGCCTGTAGATTTAAGAATGCTTATGCACTGTTCAAAATGAAACGGTGTCAGTCTTTCTTCCAATCCTTTTCCTCCCTCAGATAAACAGTCCTGTGAGGGAACGGTATCTCGATGCCTTCCTCTTTGAATCTCCTGAAGATCCTTTTCCTCAATTCATGCTGGACGGGAAACTGATCCACAAATTCGTTTACCTGACAAGCCAGTGTAAAATTAAGAGAACTTTCACCAAAGCCAGGAATAAACTTTAAAGCAGGTTCTGGCTCTCTGAGCAAACCCGGCACCTCGCCAATTGCTTTCTTTACTTCATCAATAACAATTCTTTCCACATCATCAGGGTCTGAAGAATAACTTACACTTATAGGAATCGATAAGGACAATTTTTTCTCTGGCAGATAATAGTTTGTAACAATACTCTGTGCCAGCTTGTTATTTGGAATCACAACCATATTGTTTGGCAACATCCTTATTCTTGTAGTTCTCCATGTAATGTCCTCGACATATCCCTCCTGTCCTGTCTCAAGCCTTACAAAGTCTCCAACCCTGATGGATTTCTCAACGAGTATATGAATCCCTGCAAATAGATTTGCCAGAGTGTCCTGAAGGGCAAGGGCAACTGCAAGACCTCCAACGCCGAGGGCTGTTATCAGGGGAGTTATGGAGATTCCGAGGACACTGAGTATTATTAAAAAACCTATGACGAGAATTGTCCCCTTCAATATTCCGTAAGCGAGGCCGGTCGTAGGGATTGGCAATGCGGATTTCTGTATGTAATTTTTGAATATCTTCCCTGATAAGTTTGCTGTGGCAATCGTGATGGAA
Organism: Nitrospirota bacterium; assembly: GCA_016214385.1. Taxonomy (NCBI): domain Bacteria; kingdom Pseudomonadati; phylum Nitrospirota; species Nitrospirota bacterium. Next base: position 301 of record JACROP010000019.1, on the reverse strand, counting down.
AGTATCACAATTACATGAATAGCCTTACTGAAATAGAAGACATATCTTTCTGGAAGTTCAGAGATGGCAACACCGATGTAAAGTCCAATGGCAATGCACCAATAAATAGAAGGTATTTTTAATGACTTAATTACTATATCATCAATCTTTGTTTCAGTCCCCTTTGCCCATTTGTGAAGGAGTCTGAAAGCAATACCCCTGATAACAAATAGCACAGATGCAGATATCAGGGCGATGATGGCTGGAATTAATATCCTTTTTAAATTAATGTCCATCTGCCCTCCCAATCATTTATTATCCT
>JACROP010000018.1 GCA_016214385.1 Nitrospirota bacterium | reverse complement strand
AGAATCCCACTTTTTTTTTTTTTTTTTCTTATTATCTTTTCATCGACATTTATTAGCTCGCCTATTCTTTTATCAGAGAAGCCGTGTTCCTTGGCTTTTATCAAGAGTTCTTTTGGCAGGAGATAAGGTGCAAGGCTCAGGCTTCTTTCTTTTTTAATTCCCTGAGAGAATTTCTTTATTTCCTCTTCTAAGTCTATTATCTGTTTTATATTCTTGAGGAACCATGGGTCACTCCCTGTTAGTTCGTATATTTCATCTATTGTCAGCCCGTTCCTGGCGGCCTGTGCGATATACCAGATTCTCTCCCAGTTGGGAGTTTTTAATTTTGTCTTTATTTCGTCCATGTCTGCTTTAAGATACTCAAGGCCATAGCTTTCAATCTCGAGGCTGCGTATTGCTTTATTAAAGGCTTCTTTAAAGGTTCTGCCGATTGCCATAACCTCACCAACTGATTTCATCTGAGTTGTAAGAGTGGCATCTGCCTCGGGGAATTTTTCAAATGCAAAGCGTGGAACCTTTACAACAACATAATAAATGGTCGGCTCAAAAGAGGCAGGGGTCTCTTTTGTTATGTCATTGGGAATTTCATCCAGTGTAAGTCCAACTGCAAGTTTTGCAGCAATCTTGGCAATTGGAAATCCCGTGGCCTTGGATGCCAGCGCAGAACTTCTCGATACCCTCGGATTCATCTCTATTACCACCATCCTGCCATCCCTCGGATTTATGGCAAACTGTATGTTTGACCCTCCGGTATCAACCCCGATCTCACGAATAATAGCAATAGCAGCATCTCTCATCCTCTGATATTCTTTATCTGTAAGGGTTTGAGCTGGGGCTACTGTTATACTGTCTCCTGTGTGGATCCCCATTGGATCAAAATTTTCTATAGAACAGATAATTACAACATTATCCTTTCCATCGCGCATAACCTCAAGTTCATATTCCTTCCATCCAATTACAGACTCCTCAACAAGAACCTGATGCACAGGGCTCAACTTAAGGGCATTGTCGAGGTTTTCTTTGTATTCCTCCATATTGTATGCAATGCTTCCGCCTGTGCCTCCGAGCGTAAAGGATGGCCTGAGAATAGCAGGGAAACTAACAAATTCTATGGCCTTAAGTCCGTCTTTTATAGTTCTCACATAAACACTCCTGGGGACTTCCAGGCCGATCTTTGACATAGCCTCTTTGAAAAGCTCCCTGTCCTCTGCCTTTTTTATTGCATGAAGCTTGGCGCCGATGAGCTCAACACCATATTTATCGAGGATGCCTTTTTCTGAAAGTTCAACAGCTAAATTCAGCGCTGTCTGCCCGCCCATCGTTGGAAGAAGGGCATCAGGCCGTTCCTTTTCAATTATCATCTCAATGGTATCCGAGGTTAGCGGCTCGATGTATGTGACATCAGCCATCTCAGGGTCGGTCATGATTGTGGCAGGATTGGAGTTAACCAGTATAACTTTATAACCCTCTTCCCTGAGGGCCTTACATGCCTGCGTGCCTGAGTAGTCGAACTCACATGCCTGGCCTATGATTATAGGGCCAGAGCCGAGAAGGAGTATCTTATTTACATCCGTTCTCTTAGGCATTTCTAAAATACACTATCCTGTCGCCTTTGAAGTTTTTTGTTTTAAGCATTTAACCCCTTCCCCTCTATCATCTCTCTGAATCTCTTAAATAAAAATTCATTCAATCTATATCTTGCCATCTCGAAATAGTTCCTGAATCTCGATAGTTTTCCTTGGAAGGGATTTCCTTATTTTATTGGCATAATAAAGCCATTTCAGCCTTCGTTCTATCGGCCATTTACAATAGTCATCTAATTGCTCCTGACTTACAGTATAAGTAAATCCTTTTCTTTGCTTTTCCATTATCTCTCCAGAATTATCTTAAGATATTCCACATCTGCAATATCCTGCTTACGACCTGATTTCTGTTTCAGTTCAATAAGATCATGAATCGAGATAGTAGGTATCTTTTCTCCGTGTATCTCGATCATAACAGCCCTGCTTTTCAACTCATCATACGGAATCGGTGAATCAAAGACTATGTCTATTTCTCCAATAGGAGATGTCTCACTGTAAAAATTCATTGCCTTCATCCCCTTCTCACTTATCCATAAGCTTCTCTTTCCTTCATCAGCAAGATCCATCGGATTAACAGGAATTTTCGGACGATAGCCCCAATCAACAAGCTTTGCGACAAGTTTACTGATATTCTCTGATTGAAGCAGTATCATTAAATCAATATCATAAGTCATTCTCGGAACACCATGAAAGTTGACTGCCAGCCCTCCAACTACAAGGTAATCAACTTTCAGTTTATTAAACTCTTTAAATAAGCTCTGGAAATCTAATTCCATTTATTTAAATCCCTCAATCATCGCCCTGAATCTTTCAAATAAATGTGCTGAATCATTAGGTCCTGGCCCTGCCTCTGGATGGTGCTGGACAGAGAATATGGGCATCCTTACATGCTTCATTCCTTCTTCTGTCCCATCATAAAGGTTTTTGTGAGTTAGTTCTGCCTGTCCTTTAAGGCTGCCAATATCAACGCAGTAGTTATGGTTCTGGGAAGTAATCTCGACCCTGCCTGTGGATAAATCCTTAACAGGATGATTGCCTCCGTGATGACCGAATTTAAGTTTATATGTCCTGCCACCCATTGCAAGCCCTAATATCTGATGACCGAGACAGATCCCGAATATAGGCTTTTTGCCCATAAGTTTTTTCGTATTCTCGATGGCATAGGTCACTGTCTGAGGGTCTCCAGGGCCATTACTCAGGACAATGCCATCTGGATTCATCTCAAGAACTGCCTCTGCATGTGTTTGAGCTGGCACAACAGTAACATCGAATCCAGCATCTATAAGGTTTCTCAGGATATTAAACTTGATACCAAAATCATAAACCACAACCCTACTTGTCTCTTGTCTCTCGTCACTTGTCACTGAATTGGTCTCTTGTCTCTCGTCTCTCGTCTCTGCCTTTTTAGGAGGTTGCCATTTCCAGCATCCTTCACTCCATTTGTAAGCCTCTTTAGTGGTCACATCCTTCACGAGGTCAAAGGCAGAGATCCCGGGATGTTTTTTTATCTTCTCTAAAAGGCTTTCTGGATTTAAATCTACTGTAGAGATTATTCCCATCTGGGCGCCATAGTTCCTCAGATGCCTTGTCAATGCTCTCGTATCAATTCCCTGAATACCGACTATGTTATACCTCTTTAAATATTCAGGCAGGCTTAATGATGAACGCCAATTACTCGGGAAATCACATGCCTCTTTTACTACAAAACCCTCTGCCTTTATCCCGCCATCGGATTCAACATCCTCTTCATTCACACCATAATTGCCAATCTGGGTGTATGTCAGGGCAACAATCTGACCTTTATATGAAGGGTCTGTGAGGATCTCCTGATAACCTGTCATTGAAGTGTTAAAAACTACCTCACCTATGGTCTCACCCCCTGAGCCAAAGTTCTGCCCCTCAAAAACTGTTCCGTCAGATAAAACGAGTAAAGCCTTATCCATCACTTCCTCTTTTGTGGAGCCATCTTTATAGAACGATAATCTTTACTCCTGTGTTCGATCTCATAAATCTTGATATGTTTTTCTTCATTATAAACCCAGTACAAAATGCGATAATCTCCTGCCCTCATTCTGCATAGACCCCTCAGCTCATCAGGCAAAGAAGTGAGGGGGTGATGTATGATCTTGTCTACATTGTTTGCAAGCCAGTCAATCTTTTCAGCAATTCTCAGTTGAACAGGTTTATCAAGCTTCTTAAAAGATTTTTCAGCATCAGGCAGGATGGTTACTTTATACATAGTTCTTTTTTGAATAATTTCCAATCTTTACCTCTACCTTGAATATCGTCCTGTCTTACCTTATGCATCCTTTTTATGAAATTAGGGTTTTGCGACAAGAGCCAGTCTTCCAGATCCTCTTTTGTATCTGCTGTTTCAAAAACGCTTCGTGGAAAAGTTATGATTTCTGATTTTCTTTTCGCTGACAACATATTTCACCCTCCTATATTTTTTTATTTTCCTACATATTCTTCATGCCTTGCCTTATTCCATGTATCTGAGAACTCTAATTTACCAGCCAAGGATAAAACCTTCTCAATCTTTTTCTGTCTTATCAACTCCTTCTTAGTCTTACTCTTAGAAGTAGTCATTGCTTCTTTTATAAGGTCATCTGGTATGTTTAATGTTGTTTTCATAATACCTCCAAAAATTAGCTTATTATATGTATGATACAATATATTCAATCAATATCAATCTCATTTATCTTTCCCTTACATATCGTCATAACAGCCATCCCCTTCAAAACCCATCCCTCAAAGGGCGTATTTTTACCCATCGATGCAAACTTTTCTGGATCCACAGTAAACTCCCTATTTATATCGACTATCACAATATCAGCATCTGCTCCTTCCCTCAGAGTTCCACTTTTAATCCCTATTATTTTAGAGGGGTTTAAAGATATTTTCATAATAAATTGCTTTAAGTCTAAAATCCCCTCTTCAACGAGCTTCAGGCTTAAGGATAGGGCAGTTTCGAGCCCTGAGATTCCAAAGGGTGCGGTATCAAATTCCCTGAATTTATCATCAATGTGATGTGGTGCGTGGTCTGTTGCTATGACATCGATCGTACCGTCACTCAGGCCTTCTTTTATTGCTGCAATATCCTCGCTGGTTCTAAGTGGAGGCTTTACTTTTGTATTTGTATTATAACCTATGACCGCCTCCTCAGTCAGGGTGAAGTAATGAGGACAGGTTTCTGCGGTTATTTTTACGCCTCTGTGTTTTGCCTCACGGATCAATCTTACTGCCCCTTTTGTTGAAACATGCGCTATGTGTAGCCTGCCACCTGTAAGCTCTGCAAGGGCAATGTCTCTTGCAACCATTATGTCCTCAGCAGCTCTGGGTATGCCTTTTAAGCCGAGGATAATTGAAACTGTTCCTTCATTCATTACCCCGCCATTGCTTAGTGTCAAATCCTCGCAATGGGATATAACAGGCACGCCAAATATCCTGGAGTATTCAAGTGCCCTACGCATAATAAGGTTATTCATGACAGGCTGGCCGTCGTCTGAAAATGCGACACAGCCTGAATCAATGAGCTCACCCATTTCGGATAATTCTTCACCTTTCTGCCCCTTTGTGATTGCACCAATGGGATAAACAGAACAAGCTCCCTTTTCCAGAGCCTTTTTAATAATAAATCCAGTTACAGCGGCATTATCATTTACAGGGTTTGTATTAGGCATGCAGCACATTGTTGTAAATCCGCCCCTCACAGCAGCCATCGTTCCTGTTTTTATTGTCTCTTTGTATTCAAAACCCGGTTCTCTCAGGTGTGCGTGCATATCAACAAGACCAGGTAATACATATAAGCCTGTAGCATCAATAACTTTGAGATTTGAGATTTGAGATTTGAGATTTTTGTCTTTATTCTGACTGTAAACTGTCGACTGCCGACTGCCGACCTTTTTTATCTTCCCATCCTCTATCAATACATCCCCAATCCCATCAATACCCTGAGATGGATCAATGATATGTCCATTTTTTATGAGTATGCTGTTATCCATCTTCCCTCATCCCGCTTAGCAGATACAATACTGCCATTCTCACAGCGAGGCCATTTGTCACCTGTTCAAGTATTACAGATTGTGGGCCATCTGCTACATCTGATTCAATCTCGACCCCCCGGTTGATTGGCCCTGGATGCATAACAATAGCGTCTTCTTTTGCTAAGGAGAGTCTTTCTGCTGTCAGGCCATAAAGATTAAAGTATTCTTCAAGTGAGGAGAGGAACCCTCTTCCCTGCCGTTCAATCTGGAGCCTTAACATCATCACTACGTCAATACCTTTGAGCCCTTCATCCATACTGGTGAATACTTCAACACCCAGGCTTTCAATGCCTGCCGGGATGAGGGTAGGGGGGGCTATAAGCCTTACGTTTGCACCAATTTTTGTAAGGGCATAAATATTAGACCTTGCGACCCGGCTGTGGGCTATATCTCCAACAATAGCCACTTTCAGCCCTCTGGGCTCTCCTTTTTTCTCTTTGATTGTGAATAAATCAAGCAGTGCTTGAGTGGGGTGTTCATTTGCCCCGTCGCCGGCATTAATAACAGAGGCTTTAAGGACCTGAGATAGAAAGTGCGGCACTCCAGCAGATGAATGTCTTATAATAATAAAGTCAGCTCCGAGCGCCTGAATTGTGAGGGCTGTGTCCTTGAGGCTTTCGCCTTTCACCACACTGCTTGTTGGAACCGAAAAATTTATAACATCTGTACTCAATCTTTTTGCTGCAAGCTCAAATGATGTCCTTGTCCTCGTGGATGGTTCGAAAAAGAGATTAACAACTGTTTTCCCCCTGAGGGCTGGGACCTTCTTTATATCCCTGCCCAGGATATCTTTAAAGCCCGTTGCAGTATCAATAATGAGATTTATTTCATCCTGAGATAAATCTTTTATACCAAGAAGGTCTTTTGATTCCAGCTTCACAATTTTTCTCCACTGCTCAGCAGTATTACACTGTCCTCATATCCTTCTTCTTTCAGATAAACCTCAATACTGTCATTAAAGGAAGTCGGGATGTTTTTGCCTATGTAGTCTGCTCTTATGGGTAATTCTCTATGCCCCCGGTCAATGAGGACTGCTAACTGGATGGCTGCTGGCCTGCCAAAATCCATCAGGGCATCCATGGCAGCCCTTATACTCCTGCCAGTGAAAAAGACATCATCGATAAGGATTATTTTCTTGTCTGTCGTTGAGAAGGTTATATCGGTTTTTCTAACCTCTGGCTGTTCCTTCCTGAGATACAGGTCATCGCGGTATAGCGTTATATCGAGAGTTCCAACACAGATGTCTTGTCCTTCAATGGCCTTTATTTTCGAGGCAAGCCTTTTAGAAAGATGGGCACCGCCCCTCTGTATGCCGATAAGACATAAGGCCTCTGTGCCTTTGTTTCGCTCAAGGATTTCATGGGCTATTCTTGTTAGAGCCCTGTCAATTTCTTTGCTGTTTAATAGTTCTTTGGGCATAAAAAAACCTTCTTCCCTGAGAGGAAAAAGGTTCATGGCTTTAAACATGCACTATTACATCCCTTTCTAGCCTCTCAGGGCCAGATTAAAGGTTAAAAATACTTTAGCTGATGGAAGAAGTTCTGTCAAGAGGAATTTTAGTATTCAAAAATAGACATAATAGACATGGGAGTCAGAGAGATTCATTGATTTAGCTTAAATTATTTTGATATATTAAAATACTTGAAAATGCTTGTAATACCAGCCATAGATTTAAAAGAAGGCAAGTGTGTCAGGCTCCTCCAGGGAAGGAAGGATGCTGTGACAGTATACTCTGATGACCCTGCTTCTACGGCAAGACACTGGGTGGAGCAGGGGGCAGAGCTACTCCATGTAGTTGACCTCGATGGTGCCTTCACAGGGGATCAGAAAAACCTTGAAGCCATTATAAAGATCAGAGAGGCTGTGGCGATGGACATCGAGGTTGGTGGAGGCATAAGGGACTTTAAAAAGATAGATGAACTTATCAGCATCGGGATTAACAGGATAATACTCGGAACTATTGCTATAGAGAAGCCTGAACTTGCAAAAGAAGCCTGTAAAAGATATCCTGACAGGATGCTGGTAGGCATTGATGCAAAAAATGGCTATGTGGCTGTAAAGGGCTGGGTGGAGGTTACACAAATTAAAGCCGAGGAGCTTGCTTTAAAGATGCAGGGATATGGTGCTGCTGGCATAATCTATACAGACATTGCAAAGGATGGCATGCTAACAGGGCCGAATATAAAAGCAGTGGAGGAGATGGTCAGAACGGTGGATATACCCGTGATAGCCTCTGGCGGTATCTCTTCCATCGAGGATATAAAAAACCTCATGCAGATAAAGGGGCTCTGGGGTGCGATTACTGGCAAGGCGATATATTCGGGTGCTCTTGACCTGAGGGAGGCAATAAAATTTGTAACAAACCAATAAACTAAATTAAACGTTGTTACTTGTCTTGGAGAAAATATGCTTGCAAAACGAATAATACCATGTCTTGATGTAAAGGATGGCCGGGTTGTTAAAGGCGTAAGCTTTGTTAATCTCAGGGATGCCGGCGACCCTGTTGAAAACGCAAAGTTTTATGACGAGCAGGGCGCAGATGAACTTGTATTCCTTGACATAACAGCCTCCCATGAAGAGAGGAATATAATAATCGATGTTGTAATGAGGACAGCAGAAGAGGTCTTCATGCCTTTGACTGTTGGTGGCGGCATTAGAACCCTTGAGGACATCAGAGACCTTCTGAAGGCAGGGTGCGATAAGGTATCTGTAAATACAGCAGCGGTGAATGATCCATTCTTTATAAAAGCTGCTGCTGAAAGATTCGGGAGTCAGTGTATAGTGGTTGCTATTGATGCGAAGCAAGTTAAAAGTGAAAAGTTAAAAGTGAAAAGTTTAGAGACCACAACTTTTAACTCTCAACTTTTAACTCTCAACTCAGAATCTACATGGGAAGTTTTTACTCACGGCGGGAGAAAACCTACAGGTATTGATGCCATAAAATGGGCTAAAAAAGTGGGAGAACTCGGCGCAGGTGAGATTATGCTTACAAGTATGGACAGGGATGGCACAAAGGATGGCTATGACATCGAACTAACAAGGGCGGTATCAGAGGCTGTTTCAATACCTGTCATAGCATCAGGCGGTGTGGGTACGCTCGAACATTTATATCAGGGGTTTGTTGATGGCAAGGCAGACGCAGCACTCGCTGCATCTATATTCCACTACAGGGAATATACGATAAGAGAGGCAAAGGAGTATTTAAAATCACGGGGTATTCCTGTCAGGCTTTGAGATATACAAGGGGCGCACCTGCTGAAACCCTGAATCTTTCGAGATCAGTATCAATAGCAGGGCTCACAGGCATTTTAAAAGATGAGCCATTTTTGGAAATTGTAACATCCACCTCCCTCAGCCTTTTAGCATCTGAATACCTTGCACATAAAGATGCTGCAATATTTATAGCTTCACTATCCGCTTTTCCAGCAACAATGGTTATAGGACTGCCATAACCTTCAACCCTCAATAAATAATCATAAGGGTTGGCGAGGGATTCTATTTGCTTATTTTCTTCCTTATCCCTGCCGACAATTATCTTGCATTCTGAAGAAAATCTGAAATGCCTGCCAACTCGCAATAAGTGAAGCTCATTCAGTGAAGGGTCAGGGTTATGTTTCAGAAGCTCTTTCAGTCTGTGAGAATAATTCGGCTCTGTCAGGAGGCAGCCTCCTGCAGGTGCTGGATAGTCTGTCAGTCCAAATTCTCTTGCAAGGGCTATCTGAGGCTTCCTTGAACGGCCGCTGAAATCATAGAGCTTATCCCTGCACACAAGGCCATTTATTTCCGGGATTGTTGGCTTCATTAGTTTTGCGCTCAATGGCCTGAGCACATTCCTTTCAACCCCTGCCTCTCTATCGATAAGAGGAAATGAATCTCTCCTCTGGCTCATGGGCCTCTGGCCGAGGACCTCACCTGTTACTATGAAATCAGCATTAACCATAGCCATTAATTCTTTTGCCTCTTTTAGCATGAGGATCCTGCAATCAATGCAGGGGTTCATGTTTCTGCCATGGCCGTATTTTGGATTCTTTACTATTTCTATAAATTTATTCGCAAGATGGCAGAGTTTGACCTCAAAATTGAATTTCTCGGCAACAGGGAATGGGTCCTTTGAACACGATGATTTATCGGTTATGTCACAGCCGAAATGCGTGAGAAAGGTTATGGCTGTAACATCAATCCCCTGCCTTAAAACTGTCAGGATTGCGAGAGTGCTGTCAAGGCCACCTGAAAAAAGTGCAATTGCCCTTGCCATATTACCTATCATAAAACTTTCAACTATCAACTATCAACTATAAGACCGTAATGGTAAGTAGCAAAATGTTTGTGGGGATACTGCGACCTCATTCTCTTTGTCATTCCCGCGCAGGCGGGAATCCAGTATAAAAGGCAATGGTTCCGCCTTCACAGGAATTCTCCTCAGGCTGTTGAAAAACTCTAAAATAACCATAAGTGTCATTCCCGCATGTTTTTAGCGGGAATCCAGAGTCTTGTAAATTCAAGAGATTCTGGATTCCTGCTTTCGCAGGAATGACAAACTAAGCATGAATAAATACTTTT
>JACROP010000017.1 GCA_016214385.1 Nitrospirota bacterium | reverse complement strand
CATAACCCTGAGGGCTTTTCCAAAAGGTAACCATGTGATAATCGAAGTCCACGACGATGGTGCAGGTATTGATATGAATAAAGTTTTACTAAAAGCACGCGAAAGGAAATTAATCCCGGAGGAGCAGGTTTTAAGTAAACAAGAAATCATTGATCTGATATTTCTCCCCGGGTTAAGTACCAAGGCAGAGGTCAGTGAGGTCTCAGGCAGGGGGGTCGGTATGGATGTAGTCAAAAATAAAATAGCCGCCCTTGGAGGTTTTGTAGACGTTGAAACAGAAGTCGGGAAAGGGGCTGTTTTTATTCTAACTCTTCCAATAACCCTTGCCATTATTAAGGCCCTGCTGGTCAATGTATCAGGAGAGACATTCGCTATACCTATAGCATCTGTTGCAGAAACTATGGTTGTACAGCCAGATGAGATACAGACCATAGAGGGCAGAGAGATCCTGAATGTCAGGGGCGAAATGCTTTCTCTGCTCACGGTGTCAGATGTATTTAGATTACAGCAGGCAGTCAGGGATAAATTTTTTGTCATTATAGTCGGTATGGGCGAAAGGCGCCTGGGCCTTATAGTTGATGATGTGCTGGGTCAACACGAAATTGTTATTAAATCCCTCGGTGAATATCTCAGCGGCATTCCTGGTTTTGCAGGGGCTGCAGAAATCGGGAAACACGAGATTATCCTCGTCCTTGATGTTGAGGCATTAATGGAAGAGTCATCTTTAAGGAGAAGAATGGCCAGTAAAACCGAAGGGACTTAACATGTACGAAACTTTTTATGGATTGAAGCGCAAACCTTTTACCAGAACGCCGGACCCGAGGTTTCTGTTCTACAGCAAGGCCCACGAGGAGGCTCTCGCAAGGCTTCAACATGGTGTTGAGGAAAAGGATATGATGCTTTTAACAGGAGACGTAGGCTGTGGTAAGACAACTCTTTCCCGCGCCCTTATGAATTCCCTCAATGAACAATACAGAATTATTTCGATAGTGAACCCCCGCCTTACCCCCTCACAATTCTTAAGGACCATAGCAAGAAGGCTTGACATCGAGAGCTCTCAGGTTTTTAAAAATGATGTAATCGAAGCGATTTATGAAAAGGTATACGATGACTATAAAAGAGGGATAACGCCGGTAATAATTATTGATGAAGCCCACCTGATTCCGTATAAGGAGACTTTTGAGGAGATAAGACTTCTCACAAATTTCCAGCTTGATGAAAGTAACCTCTTAAGCCTTATTCTTATAGGCCAGCCGGATTTAAGAAAGAGACTTGAGCAGAGGTCATATTTATCTTTGAGACAGAGGATAAGCCTCAGGTACAACCTTGGCCCGCTCAATGCAGAGGAGGTTAAAGAGTATCTCTCACACAGACTCAGGATTGCCGGCAGGACTGACCCTGTTTTTACCGATGCCGCTATTGCTGCCATATACAGGCATTCGCGTGGTATTCCGAGAAATATAAATAATATTGCCTCATATTCATTGCTTGTAGGTTTTGAGAAAGAGATGCAGCTCATACCAGTAGAGATAATTTATGATATTTCCCATGAGATGGGACTCAACGGAGCGGTTAATGGATATAGCTAAAATCAGAAAAAAAATAAAGCAGCAGGGAGGGTCGGATAAGAATCAGACCCTTGAGAAAAAGCCTGATAGCGCAGAAAATGCATCTGAAGAAACAAAGGTAACTGAGGGCCAGACAGAGGTTGAAGAGACCCATGGGCTCGCAGAACCCCCCGGGGGTATAGAAGAAATGGTGGAGGTACTGGCTTTCAGGCTCAGCGGTGAAGAATACGCTATAAGAATTGGTGATATACAGGAGATACTGCGAAACCAGAGGATAACCATTGTGCCGAGGGCACCGAGCTATCTTCAAGGTGTAACCTCTATAAGGGGAAAAATTGTGCCAATTATTGATTTAAATAGCAGGCTCGGCCTGAAGAAAGTAAACAGCGAAAGGCGGAAGATTATAATCCTTTTTGGAACTAAAGGCCCTATAGGAATACTTGTGGATAAAGTTACAGGTGTTCTTAAGGTCTCAAAGAATGAACTGCATCCTCCTCCTGCTACTCTTACGGAATCCGAGGCTAATTTTATTGAAGGGGTGGCGAGAATACAGGATAAATTTATTTCTCTCCTTAAGCTTGAAGAGGTAACAAAAATAGGGGTGATGGATGTTTATAGTCAGACTTAGCAGTAAATAGAGAAGACACGATGAAAGAGAAACTTGAATTTAAAATCGTAGGGCTGGTAATTTCTGCAGTGTTTGTAGGCGTTGCGATAGCGGGCGTTGTGGCAGTAATATTTATAAGGTCAGATATATTTATGATGGCTGAAAAATATTCAGAAAAATACTCGAATATTACAGCTTCCATTATTGCAAAGGATATTGAAGATTCAATGCTTGCAGGTAAAGGTGCTGCAACAGCATCTATGATTGATAGGTATAAAAGCGCTGAAGAAAAAGTAATATCCATATTGGTCCTAAATTCGGAGGGGAGGGAGGCCTTTCGTAAAGAAGGCGAACCAATAGAGGCTGCTGCTGTCAATAAAATTAAAGAGACAGAAGCCCCCATTATTCAGATGACCAGGGATGCAATGCACTTCTATAAGCCTCTCATGAATTCTGAAAAGTGTATTAAGTGCCATAGTGCTCAGGATAAGATTCGTGGAGTAGTAAAGGTTTCAATGTTGTTGCCTTTAGAGCTTGCTTATGAGAGGGTAGCACACAGGATCAGGATTGTCCTGATCGGCCTGATATTTGGTGTGCTCTCACTTGGAGCACTTCTGTGGTTTGTCTTGAGGAGAGTTGTTATCAATCCGGTTAAACAGATTGAGGGTGCGACTAAACAACTCTCTGAGGGAGACCTGTCTTTTCAGATAAATGTCCATTCAAAGGATGAGATTGGGCGGCTGGGGCAGGACCTCAAGACTGCTGTCAGGGGCATAGGCAATATTATTATGAGGATAAAGGAGGTATCGCAAAGGGTTATTGGTGTGACCGAAGGCATTGAAAAGGAATCAAAAAAAGTCCTTGACGGAACTCAGTTAGAGGCCGAGTCCATAGGCAATATTTCGACCTCTATAGAAGAGATGAATGCCTCTATGGCAGAAATTGCGGGAAATATCACAGGTCTTTCTACATCAGCAGAACAGGCAGCTACTGTTGCTGAAGGGATGGTTGCTGATGTGGAGCAGGTTGCCGGGAATACTATAAATACATTCACTGCTGTAGATACCACATCAGCATCCATCGAAGAGATGTCTGTGGCTATAAAAGAGGTTGCCGAGAATGCCAGAGAACTTTCTGTAGCTTCTGAAGAGACGCTGTCTGCAGTTGAGGAAATAAACTCTGCAATAAAAGAAGTAGCCTCCAATATAAAGGAGGCAGCTATCCTGTCAGAAAAGGTTACTTCTGATGCCTCAGGTTTTGGTATGGAATCAATAAACAAGGTTATTGAGGGAATGGAGAGAATAAAAATCAATGTTGAAAAGACAGCAGAGTTTATAAAAGCGCTTGGCGGGAGGTCAGAAGAAATAGGAAAGATTTTAAATGTTATAGATGATATTACTGACCAGACAACACTTCTTGCCCTGAATGCTGCTATCCTTGCTGCACAAGCAGGAGAGCACGGCAGGGGCTTTTCTGTAGTTGCAGATGAGATAAAAGACCTTGCTGAACGGACAGCCTTTTCAACGCAGGAGATAGCCTCCCTGATACAGGCAGTCCAATCAGAGGTTAGAGGTGCTGTGGGAGCTATGAATGAAGGTTTGAATACAGTACATGAGGGCACCAGACTTTCAGGAGAGGCAAGGGAGGCACTGAAAAAAATCATAGGAAGCTCAAAGAAATCGAGCGAGATGGCTTCCTCCATCGAACGCTCCACCTCAGAGCAGGCGAGGGGAGTTAAGCTTGTTACTGATGCCATGGAAAAGGTCAGAAATATGGTGGAGCAGACAGCCAGAGCTACTTCTGAACAAACAAAAGGTGCTGCATTGATAGTTAAGGAGATTGGAAAAATCAAAGAGTTAGCTACATATGCTAAAGAGGCAGCGACATGGGAGTCCAAAAGCACGGGGTATATACGCGAGGCAATAGATGATATTTTCAGGAGAATACAGGAGATATCAAGGGCTGTTAATGAACAGAAAGCCGGTAGCGACCAGATAGTCAGCGCCCTTGAGGGTATTAAGGATCTGCCGCTTAATAATAAAAACAGGGCGTTTACAATAAATAAAACCCTTAAAGATTTGCTTAAAGATACAGAACTTCTCATGACAGAGGGCAGCAGATTTAAAATTACTGTCGAAAAGGCAGGCGTGGTGAGAGTGGGCGTTATGCCTTTAGAGGCGCCGGCAGAGATGTATAAACGATTTACTCCTTTCGTCGATTACCTTAGCAGGAAGATTAACAAACAATTTGAACTGAAAATCGCTATAGACTTTACTGATACAGTCAAAGATATTGGCATAGGGGTTACAAATATCTGTTACATGACGCCATCAACTTACATAGAAGCCCATGATAAGTATGGGGTTGAGGTTATTGCCAAAGCCCTCAGGAATGGAAGGCCTTATCACCACACAGTTATTATTGCAAAAGAAAGAGGCAAGATTAATAAGATCGAGGATATTAAAGGCAGGACATTTGCATTCGGTGATAGCCGCTCCACATCAAGCCATATAGTGCCGAGGGCAATGCTGCTTGAGCACGGCATTGATGTCAAAGACCTGCGCTATTCTAACTATCTTGGACGCCACGACGATGTTGCCATGGCTGTTTTAGATGGCGAGTTTGATGCCGGAGGAATTATGGAATCAACAGCCCTCAGGTTTAAAGACCAGGGGCTGAAATTTATAAAGGTTTCACAGGAAATACCAGAATTCAACATCTGTGTTAACAAAGAAATGCCGGCAGAAGAAAAACAGTTGATCAAAAGCGCCATTTTAGAACTCAATGATAAGACACCAGAGGGGGCTTCGGTGCTTAAGCTTATAAGCCCTGATTACACTGGATTTACAGAGTCTCTGGATGAGGACTACGATGGCATAAGGGAAATAATGCGGAAACTCGGAATGGGATAATTGTAATGAGAGGAATAATATGAAAATCAGTACGGGACTCAAAATTTTTGTCTTAGTAATGATGGCCTTTTCTTTAGCCGGTATGGTATCTGTTTCTATACAATTTACCAGTATGTCAGATAACGCCAGGGTGGTTAATTATTCTGGCATTGTGAGGGGAGCTACCCAGAGACTTGTCAAACTGGAAATAGCAGGACAACAGCCTGACAAGCTAATCGCTCAATTGGACAAGATAGTTAATGGGCTCATTAATGGTGATAAAGAACTGCAATTGCCCAGGGCCCAAGATCAGGAGTTTCTTGCTAAAATGCGCGAGGTTGAAAGGGCATGGGGAGGACTTAAAGAGGCTATTCGCAAGGCAAGGCAGGATAAAGCACACACCGATAGCCTTTTAAAAGAGAGTGAAGAATACTTTGAACTAACTAATAAAGCAGTATTCACAGCGGAAGGCTTTTCAAAGAGTAAGGCAACAACCCTTAAAACAATGCAGACCACCCTTCTTATTCTTACCGTTATCGCCCTTATTATAATCATACTATTAAGCCAGAAAAAGATAGCAAGGCCTTTGTCTGATCTGGCAGAAAGAGTAACCAAGGTCGCAGATGGAGACTTGAGGATAAGCATAGATTATGGCAGCAAAGGCAGGACTGGAGTACATGAGGTAGGAATGCTTTCAAAGGGCTTCAATTTCCTCACGCAAAAGCTTAGAGGTGCCATCCGCAATTTACATTCCACTGCCAACGACGTAATAATGGCCATAAAACAGATAAATATAACACTAAGGAAAGTCACAGATGCCACAAACAGCCAGTTCAGGTACACGGAAGATGTAGTCTCAGCCATGAAAAAGGCGGATGCTGCACAGAAAGAAACATTTAACAGCACTAACAGCCTCTCTGGTTTTTCCTCTGAAAATCTCTCTTCCCTTTCTGAGATACGGTCCACATCTGAGGGGGTCGCAGAGAACACAAACCAGTTGTTTCAATCACTTATAGATACCTATACAACAGTCTTAGAAATGTCAACCACTGCAAAGGAGATTGCTTATAGCACAGAGGAACTCTCCTCATCCACAGAAGAGACCGTAGCTGCTGTGGAAGAGATAAGTGCCAATGTCAAAGAAGTGGAAGGCAGCGCTAAGGAGTCCGCCCGTCATGCATCTCAGGTTACAAAGGTTGTGTCAGAGGTCGGCATGATGTCAGTAATAGATGCTGTGGAAGGCATGGAAAAAATATCTGAATCCATAGAGAAGTCCTCGGAGCTGATGGAACGGCTTGGAGCAAGGTCCAAGGATATAGAAAAAATACTTTCTGTAATAAAAAATGTGACCGAGCAGACAAATCTATTGAGTCTTAATGCAGCTATCCTTGCAGCACAGGCAGGAGAATATGGAAAAGGATTCTCAGTTGTTGCAGATGAGATCGGCGCCCTTGCGGATAGGGCAGCTTCTTCTACAAAAGAGATATCGAATATTATCAGGACCGTCCAGGGTGAGATGGCAGAGGCCATAAACGTCGCTCAAAATAGCAAACAGATAGCTCATAAAGGGAATGCCCTTGTCATGAAGATTGGAGACGCTTTCAGGGAGACCTTACACATCTCGGAAAAGTCCTCTGAGATGGCCAGGACAATCGAGAGGGCGACAGCAGAACAAACAAGGGGGATCATACAGATAAAAGAAGCCATAGGGACGATGAGGATGATGGTTGAGCATGTGGCAAAATTCACGCACGAACAGGAGAGTGGCTCCAAGCGCATCCTCGATGTTATTGAAAATGTCAAAAATATGTCCGAGCTTGTAAATAAAGGCATGCAGGAGCAGGCAGCAGGGATACGGCTGATGTCGAAAAATCTCGAGCTCGCTAATGAGAAAATTAAACAAATAGCTGGTTCAACCTCAGAACAGAAAAAGACCAATGAGGGTATTCTTATGGCTATGGAGGAAATAAAGGCTGCCGGTGATAGCACGTTATCAGTTATCAATGAAATGTCTACATCCTTTAATACGCTCTACCAGGAAGCAGAAGCTCTCAAGAAAGATATAGAGGGTTTTAAATTTGAGTAAGTTTGCTGTATTTATTCTTGCAGGCGAGGAATTTGGCCTTGAGATAGGCAGGATTGTGGAAATCCTTAAGGCACAGAAAATTACTCCACTTCCTAAACTTCCGAGTTTTTTGTGCGGGGTGATTAGTCTAAGAGGGATGGTGATACCGATAATGGATTTGAGAAAACGTTTTGGGATGGCGCCGTCTCCCATTCGTGAAAGGATCATAATCGTAAAGACTGTGAATGAAAGGATAGGGCTTCTTGTTGATGCTGTTAAAGAAATATTGAGTCTTGAGAAAGAACATGTGGTAGTTCCTCCTTCTATCTTTAAGGGGCTTAAGGCCGAATACCTCAGCGGAATTGGCAAAGCAGGCGACAGGTTAATCGTCCTTCTGAACCTCGATAACCTTTTAACATCCGAGGAAAGAATAGTCCTCGAAGAATTAAAATCGGAGATTCGTTCCGAACAGAGGGGTAGTGTTGGCTGAAGAATTAGAAAACCTATTAAGAGACGAAGATGTGGAGATCAGGAGAGAGGCGGTTGAGAAACTTCGAGAACTCGAAGATAAAGCTTTAGCCATCATGCTCCTTATCAAAGCCATTGAAGACCCTGATTGGCGTGTTAGGAAGACCTCAGTTGAAATCTTATTAGAACACAGGGGCGAGGCCGTCATCAAAGGTTTGATCGATGCCCTGTACCTGGAAGATAACGCAGGGGCAAGGAATTCAGCAATAGAGGCCCTCACGAAATTAGGCGCAGAGGCTACGGATTATCTTATAGAAGCATTTGAAAGCCCGAACAGGGACGTCAGGAAATTTATTATAGATATTTTAGGGGACGTGGGTGATAGAAAAGCCCTTCCCCTCATATTGAAGGCCATCAAGGACGAGGATGATAATGTAAGGGCATCTGCTGTTGAGCACCTGGGCAGAATGAGAGACGCCTCAGTTACTGATGCCTTAATTTCTATCCTTGAGAGCGGAGACCTCTGGTTGGGCTATCCAGCCGCAGATGCCTTAGGGAGGATTGGAGAGCCTAAGGCCATTAATGTCCTCCTTTCAGCATTATTAAAAAAGCCATTGAGAGAGCCAGCCCTAAGGGCACTCGGGAAGATAGGCGATATAAGCACATTGCCCTTTTTAGCGGGTTATCTGAGGGATTCCTCGAAAGTGGTTCGTGAGGAAACCCTGAAGGCTCTGGAGAAGCTCTTTCACAAAGGTTTTGGTGAAAAGGTAGCTGCTGAATTAAGAGATGTTTTTAAAGAGGGTGTTATTGATGTTCTTCTGCCATTTACCGTGAGTGACAGAAAAGAGATTAAAGTCGCAGCCATTATTCTTCTCGGCCTCCTTAGGGATGAAAAGGCAATTGCTCCTCTTCTTGAGATGTCATCCGAAGAGGAATTTCAGGAGGATATTACAAAGGCCCTTGTTTTTATTGGCACTGCAAAGCCTGAATCCCTGATACCTTTCTTTAACTCTGACGACCCTTATCAGAGAAGAACCATATGCGATATTGCCGGTAAGGTGAGGTCTACTATCTTCTTTACACCCCTTATCGAATGCCTCAAGGATGGTGATGGGCATGTCAGGGCAATGGCAGCTCGTTCCCTGTCTGAGATAGGCGACCTTCGTGCGGTCAGCTATATCGAATCCCTTCTTTTGGACGAATACGGGGATGTTCAAGAAGCGGCAGTAAGAACACTCGCAAGACTGAAAGAGGGGCTTTCTATTGATGAGGTCATAAATGGACTTTCAGATAAAAACGAGGTATTGAGAAGAAATTCCGCAATGCTGCTTGGCCTCTTAGGAGAGGCAGAGGCCATTGGGCCTTTAGGTTTTGCCATGAAGGATAGCAATGTCAGGGTAAGAATGGCAGTGGTTGATGCCCTGGGGCTTATCGGGGGTCCTGACGCTGTGAAATTATTGCTTTTGGCTATAACAGATGAGGTTCCGGATATAAGAAGGGCAGCAGCTATTACCCTCGGCAAGCTCGACGGTGATGAGGTTGTTGACTCCTTGATATTGCTCCTCCAGGACAGGGATGATTGGGTCAGGGCTGCTGCTGCTGAGAGCCTTGGTATTATTAGAAATGAAAAGGCTATCGAGCCTTTGATAAGCCTGCTGTCTGACGAATATGGCTTTGTGAAGACTACTGCAATAGAGGCCCTCGGTGGCTTTAAGGACGCACGGGCAAGGGCTGCGCTCTGCGGACTCCTTGATGATAAAGACCTGGAAATTAGAAGGACGACAATCGAGTCATTGTCCAATTTTGATGATGCGCTGGATTTAATAATTCCGCTCCTCCAGGACAGGGAATGGTCTGTTAGAAAAACTGCTGTAGATGTCATGGGGAAATTTCCAAAAGTGCAGACATACAGATATCTCAGAGAAGTGGCTGAAACCGATGAAGACCGGGAGGTGAAAAAGGCTGCAGAGAGGGTTTTAGGTGAGTGAAAAGGATGAAATAATAGAGCTTCCAGAGGACATCTTTCGCCTTTTAAGGGACCTCATAAAGGACTATTGCGGGATATACTTTGATGACGGTTCAAGATATATATTAGAAAGAAGGCTGGCAAATCGCTTAAGGCTTCAACACATGAGGGACTTCAGGGAATATTATCGATATCTGATGTATGATAAGAGAAGGGATGATGAGCTTACAGCAATTATTGATATACTTACTGTAAATGAGACCTATTTTTTCAGAGAACAAAATCAGCTTAAAGCATTTATCGATGAAATTATACCAGAGATCTATGAGAGAAATAAGGAAAAGAAAAAAATAAGGATATGGTCAGCCGGCTGTTCTACTGGAGAAGAGCCTTATACTATAGCCATGCTTGTCATGGAAAAGGGGATACCTGATAATTGGGATATCGACATTGTTGCCAGCGATATAAACCAGAGGGTGCTTCAGGTTGCGAGAAAAGGTGTTTACAAAAAGAATTCTTTCAGGACGACAAATAACTATTTTATATTGAAATATTTCGAGGAAGAACAGGGAGGCAATTTTAAAATATCCGATGCAGTGAAAAGCCTTGTTAATTTCAGCTATCTGAATATCCTTGACCCCTTCAAGGTGAAATTTGTAGGGCAGGTAGACATTATTTTCTGCCGCAATGTCTTTATATATTTTGACCCTGCTGTGAGAAAAAGGGTTGTCGAGAATTTTTATGACAGATTGATTGAAGGCGGCTATTTACTTCTCGGGCATGCTGAGTCCCTCATGAATATTTCTACAGCCTTCACGCTGAAACACCTTAAAAATGATATGGTATATCAGAAACCCCTGAAGGCAAGGATAATGAGAGATGCAGGATAAAGAGATAGAAGCCATAAAGGCCCTGGTTATTGACGACTCGGCTTTTAACCGCCAGACCATAAGAAGGATTCTTGAAAAGGACTCCAATATACAGGTTGTTGGAGTTGCATCTGATGGTCAGGATGGAATAGTCAAGGTGTTGCGTCTGAATCCAGATGTGATAACTCTTGACCTGGAAATGCCTGGAATGGATGGGTTTACCTTCCTCAGATGGATAATGAAAGAAAAACCCACGCCAGTAATAATTGTGAGTTCTTATGGAGACAGCCAGACAGTGTTTAAGGCCCTGGACCTTGGAGCTGTGGATTTTGTTGTTAAGCCTACCAGAAGGGTATCCAGGGATTTAGAGGAAATAGAAACCGACCTTTTAAGAAAAATTGAATCCGTAACATCCCTTAAGATTGAAAAACTACAGCAGAGCCTGTCCCTGCTGAGCCATAGAAAGGCCATAACAGAAGTTGCGATTAAAAAAACCAGCGAAATAGAGATGATTGCTATTGGTGCTTCGACAGGAGGCCCTGCTGCGATTCAATCCATATTAACCCGTTTACCTGCTGATTTCCCCTCTGCTGTTGTGATAAGTCAACACATGCCGAGGGGTTTTACAAGACAATTTGCAGAACGGGTAGATAAGCTTTCAATGATAAGGGTTAAAGAGGCTGAAGATGGGGAGGTTGTGGAAAAAAGCAAGGCCTTTGTATGTCCTGGCGGCTTTCATATGACATTTAAACATTCTGACGATAAAATTCTGACAGTGCTGAAAGAATCTTCACATAATGATAAATATTTCCTCTGAAAGAAATCCCGGAAAATATACTGGAAAGGATCAAGAGAGGAGGATAGGTTGGAGAGAGAGGAAGGTATAAGGAAAAGAGTCGAGGAATTTCTTCAGGTATTTCGCAAGGGAGAGGAATTTACGCAGGACCTATTAAAAGAGAATGAGAGATTGAGGTTCAAAATTGCTCAGCTCGAGGAGACACTCAGGAAATCCGAAGATGAGACAAGGATGAAGCTCTATATAGAAAGGATAAATGCCTTAGAGACAGAGAATAAGAATCTCCTGGAAAAGTATAAGTTAGTCGAGGAGGAAAATAAGGACTTCGCAGCAAAATATGTTGAAGTGGAGGAGGAGAATAATAATTTAGCTAACTTATATGTGGCGAGCTACCAGCTTCACTCCACGCTTGATTTTA
This sequence comes from Nitrospirota bacterium, assembly GCA_016214385.1. Taxonomy (NCBI): domain Bacteria; kingdom Pseudomonadati; phylum Nitrospirota; species Nitrospirota bacterium. The sequence goes on along the minus strand of JACROP010000017.1, from coordinate 2,025 downwards.
ATGAAGTTTTAAGAATAGTCCTGGAGATAATTATAAACCTGATCGGTGCCGAGAAATTTGCCTTAATGTTAATGGATGATAAATCAAATCAGTTGTTACCTGCAGCATCCGAGGGCATAAATCTGGACATAATACCATCCGTTAAAATGGGCAATGGTGTAATTGGGACTGTGGCGAGAAGTGGAGAAAGCTATTTTGGCTCTGATCTGAGTGCAGGCCAGACTGATGACTTTAGTAAACCACTTGTCTGTATTCCGCTAAAAATAAAAGAGCATGTGATAGGTGTTGTAGTCATTTACTCTTTGCTTGTACAGAAAAAGGGATTCTCTAATATTGATTATGAACTGTTTAATTTACTTGCCGGACATGCAGCTACGGCAATTTTTTCATCAAAGCTTTATACCCAATCTGAGAGGAAGCTGACTACAATACAGAGTTTCCTGGAACTTTTAAAAGAAAAACCAAAGAAATAGGAGGAATCATGCCTAACATTCTTGTTGTTGAGGATTCGCCGACAATGAGGCAACTCATATCCTTTGCCTTGAAAAGGGTTCCAGATTCAAATGTTGTTGAGGCTACTGATGGAGTCGATGCCCTGAAAAAACTTTCAGTCAAAAAGTTTGACATTATACTTGTGGATATCAACATGCCTGTAATGGATGGGTTAAAGCTGGTCAGTCTTGTCAGAAATGACCCGAACTATAAAAATATCCCGATTATCATAATCACAACAGAGGGGGCAGAAGAGGATAAAAAGAAGGCAATGGCAATAGGTGCAAATGCTTATCTGGCAAAACCGATTCAGACACAAGAGCTTCTAAAGTTAGTTGGCCAGTTTCTGGAGAAGCAGTAGGCCCGGGATTAATCATGCCTCTGGCCTTTGATATAAGACGCTTCAAGCTGGCCACATGCCGCTCCAATATCAGCACCTTTACTTTTTCTTATAATGACAGTCATATTTTTATCAATCAGAATTTTTTGAAAGTTTAACACCTTCTCATCAGAAGGCCGCCTTCCAGATACACAATCAGGAACTGGATTGAATGGTATCAGGTTTATCTTGCACCGCATCCCCTTCAATAATTTTGCAAGCCTGATAGCGTCTTCTACAGTATCATTAATATTATCAATCAATACATACTCAAAGGTGATTATCCTTCCTGGCTGCAGAGGAAAGTTCCTGCAGGCATCAAGAAGCTTTTTTATGGGGTATATCCTGTTTATAGGCATTATTGAATCTCTAATTTTATCAGTGGTCGCATTAAGGGATACAGCTAAATTGACGGCAGGGGCTTTCTCTGGCAATTGCAATATTTTTGTGGGAATGCCACATGTAGAAAGTGTTATCTTCCTCCTGGAAAAACCGAGCATTGTGACAAGCCTTTTAAGCGCCTCTACTACCTCATCAAAATTGGCCAGTGGTTCTCCCATACCCATAAAGACGATGTTTGTAATCTTACGCGGCTCTATCAGTCGCTGGACTGAAATTACCTGATCTACAATCTCAAGAGCCTTTAGATTTCTTTTAAGGCCGAGTTTCCCTGTAAGACAAAATTTACATCCCAATGCACAGCCGACCTGACTCGATACGCATAGAGTGAGTCTTTCTTCATCTGGAATTAAAACACACTCAATCCTTTTACCATTATCGAGCCCAAAAAGAAACTTCTCTGTCCCATCAATTGAGACCTGCCTTTTTAAAAGCTTTAAATTACTTAAGAATGCAGTTTCTTCAAGAAGCCTTCGGGATGATTTAGGCAAATCCGTCATTTCTTCAAAAGAAGTCACACGCTTCCTGTACATCCAGTGAAGAATCTGCCTTGCCCTGTAAGGTTTCAGGCCGATGCCCCCAATAAACCCGATCATTTCTTTCTCTGATAAAGCTTTAAGGTCAGTACGACTCGATTCCGAGTTAGTTTTCATTATAAATGTTGCACCGAAATTATTAATACAAAAGCATTTATTATTGTTACATAAGTTAGAGCAAGCAATGTGCAATTTATTTTAAAAATCCCCCTTAAATCC
>JACROP010000016.1 GCA_016214385.1 Nitrospirota bacterium | reverse complement strand
TGATGTCGAGAAGGAGGTTGTCATTACCTGTGTAATAGCCAGCAGACAGTCTTCCGAGCTTACCAAAGGTCTTTGCAACAAGGCCGTAGACTATGTTGTAATCTGTGACATTATGTTTTGTGCCAAAGTCATAACCTCCAACAGATAGGGCAGGTGACTCCTTAAACAGGACACCCTCCGGCACGCCAAGTTTAGCATTGAACAAAAGAGGATATGTGTGATTACCACCTGTATCCCTGTAATCGATTCCAACCTCCATCTGGATCTTCTCGTAGGGCAATACACCCATTGTCAAGCCAAGATTTGTTACAGTAGGTTCTTTAGTGCCATCCTGGCTCTCGGTTTTTATATAGGTATCAATGCCAAGGTGCATTTTCTTAAATGGCTGGACATCCGTTGATGGAATCCATATCTGTGTTGACGGCGTTGCATGGGCTATGCCAGCAAATAAAACCAGTACCATTAAGGTTATTGCTAAGACTTTAATATTTTTCATAACTCTTCCCCCCTTCTTGCCCCGAATTAATTTCGGGGCGATTATTAATTTCGGTTGACAGCCCCTGCTTTAAGCAGGGGGACGCCTGTCCTACTATTTACTGACTACCGACTCTCTACTCTCTAAAGGAAGTTTAGAAGATAAGAGAGTCTCATCTTCACATCTTCACGACTTCCTCCTTGGAAGAGATCTCTACTTTTCATTGTCTACTCTCGACTCTCGACTTCTTTGTTTTGACTCCCGACTCCCCACTATTGACTATTGACTACTCCCTTTCATCCCCTCCTTTCTTATACCGTATTTTTTGATCTTGTAACCGATCATCCGCTCGGTTATGCCGAGCTTTTTTGCTGCCCTTGCCATAACCCAGTTGCTCTCCTCGAGAGCTCTGATTATTTCCTCCTGTTCGATCTTTTCAACTTTTTTTCTGAGAGAATTCATAGCAGATTATCTATAGCAGGTATATCGAAAACCATGCCAGAAGCTAACCTCTTGTTTTATAAGGATATCAAGGCAGGCTTTATGCTACAAAATTGTAGGTTGATACAATTTTGTATGACAATTGGCTGAATAGGTAACTTCACATATAGGACATCCTGGATTTTTCCGTATATTCACAAAGTAAAAATCCATATTAGCAGTATTGAATACAAGCATCTGTGAAAGTAATGGCTTCCCATAGCCAGTCAATAGTTTCACTGCTTCAATAGCCATAAGACACCCGAGCATACCTGACACTGCACCTAAAACAGGAAAGCCCAGCTCTTCCCACTCGGGGTTATCTTCGGGATATACGCAGTCCAGGCATGGAGTTATTTTAGGGACAACATTGAAGAGATAGCCCTCCATTCCGTTCATGGCTGCCTCCACCATGGGAATATTCTTTTTTATGCAGGTATCGTTTAAAATCCTCCTCTCATAAAAATTAGGTCGTGCAGATAAGGCAATCTGTGTTCCATCAAGAAGCCTTTCTGCATTGCCTTCTGATATTCTTTCATCGAATATCTCGATTTCCACATCAGGATTTATTTCTTTTATGGTCCTTTTTGCCTGCACAACCCTGCTTTTACCTATCCCGTCGTGTCGCATTAATATCTGTCTGTTCATATTTGATGGGGTCAGATTCCCGTAATGAGCAAAGACCATTCGCCCTATTCCAGCTACAGCAAGATAGATCGCAGCAGTTCCACCGAGTCCGCCGATGCCTGCTACAAGTGCAGTTGATGCCTTGAGTCTTGCTTGATGCTCCTCAGTAAAACCATGAAGCATCAACTGCCTGCGGTAACGCTCTAATTCCCTATCAGATAACTCTCTCATACGAAAATACCCTAAACTGTCTCACAATACTCCTCTCCAATCCTTGCATTTAACATCTCAAGTTCCATATCTTTATCCTCTCCGAGAATCCCAAAGGCATCTGCCCTGCACTGCCTGCAGTGGGTCATCTGAGGGATATATCTGATGCAATCCTCTCTCATCCTGTTAATCGTCTCACGCGTGGGTCTCTGAAGATACTCAAACTCTGCCTGGGGTATCAAAGGGATTATGTTCATTATATCTGCTCCTTTTCCTCCAGCAAGCCATGCGATTAAAGGAATCTCTTTATCGTTCACACCCGGGATTAAAACGCTGTTCACCTTTACAATAAGCCCTGCATCAATGGCATTTCTGAGTCCTCTCCATTGATTGCACAGAAGGCACTCTGCAGCATCCCTTCCTGTGTAACGCCTTCCTCTGTAAGATACCCACGAGTATATCTTCTCTGCTGTCTCAGGCGTCACAGCATTCATTGTAATAGTCAGACTTCTTACACCTGATTTAACCAGGTCTTCAAGCCTGTCTGAGAGATAAAGTCCATTGGTTGACGCACAGAGAATCAGTTCAGGAAACTCTCTGTGGATTGCCCTCAAAACCTCAAATGTGGAATCATTTGCCAGAGGGTCTCCAGGGCCTGCTATGCCTATAACACTCAGCTTCTCGTTTCTTCGAACCAGAGCCCTTACCCTTTCCAGGGCTTCTGCTGGAGTTAAAACCCTGCTTGTAATCCCGGGTCTTGATTCATTGGCACAATCATATTTTCGCATACAATATCTGCACTGTATATTGCATACAGGAGCAACAGGCAGATGGATCCTTGCAAACTTATGGTGTGCCTCCTTTGAAAAACACGGGTGGTTGTTCATAATATCTTTGTGCATCCTTGTCAGCATGATCGTTTGGAATGCAATAGCAGTGCCAGTTCATAACATGCTGAAATTGTTAAAAAAACCTTTGTACCCGTACTGCCCTACGCCACATTTATGTCCTGTTTATTGCAGTTTTGTCGTATTTTATTCCCTTGACAGATGCCTTTGAATCTGTAAGATTACGGGATATATTCAAAGATGGGGAGGCGGTATGAAAATATATATTGATGGGAAATATTACGACAAATCAGATGCAAAAATATCAGTCTTTGACCACGGACTTCTCTATGGTGATGGTGTTTTTGAGGGAATAAGAATTTACAATGGAAAGGTCTTTAAGCTCAAAGAGCATATTGAAAGGCTTTACCAGAGTGCGAAGGCAATTCTCCTTGAGATACCTATGCCAAAGGAAGAAATGGAAAATGCTGTGTTTGATGCCGTAAAGATAAATGGCAAGAAAAATGGCTACATCCGCCTCATCGTAACAAGAGGAGAAGGCCCTCTGGGCATAGACCCGACACCATGCAAAAGGGCGACAGTGATAATTATTGTGTCTGATATACAGCTCTATCCTGATGAGTATTACAAAAAGGGCATAGAGATAATCACAGCTCCATCAAGGCGTATACCATCAGATTGCCTTGACCCCCGTATAAAGTCTCTGAACTATCTCAACAACATCATGGCTAAGATTGAAGCAAGGCAGGCAGGCTGCCTTGAGGCTGTTATGCTTAATAAGGAAGGCTTCGTGGCAGAATGCACGGGGGATAATATCTTTATAGTTAAACATAATGAACTTCTTACACCCGCACCTTATCACGGTGCCCTCGATGGCATAACAATGAGAACAGTAATAGAAATAGCTGAATCCCTCGGCATTAAAACACACGAAACCACTCTAACCCGCTATGACCTTTACAATGCGGACGAATGCTTCATGACAGGCACAGGTGCAGAGGTTATTCCTGTTATAAAGATAGATGGCAGGGTGATTGGTGATGGGAGGCCGGGGAACGCTACAAGAAGGCTTATAGAAATTTTCAAAAAATTGATTATATCCTGAAAATGGCTGTATTCATACGCCAGGCAAAATACGAAGACATGTCTTTTATAACTAAGAAAATCACGGATTTTCGCCTTGATGATGAAGACCTTAATTACAGGCAGTTTGTTGTGGCAGTTGATGGAGAAGAGGTTATTGGCTTTGGAAGAATCAGGCCGCACAAAGAGGTTTATGAACTTGGCAGTGTTGGGGTAATTGAAAACAGGAGAAATCAGGGAATTGGCAAAATGATTGTTGAACATCTGATAAATATCTTTCCAGCCAGTGATGTTTATATTACAACTGACTTGCCAGGATATTTTGAAAAATTTGGTTTCAGAATACTTGAAAATGGCCCAATAGAACTTATTGAGAAACTCGATAGAGTCTGTAAATCCAAATGCCGTGAAGGGGCAGTGGTGATGGTTCATAAAAAGATATAAACGCAAAACTCATCGAAAGAAAGACCGACGATAATAGGCCTAAGGTTAAAGGAATTATATACGAGACGATTAAAAGAGGAGAAATTGAGAGTTTTTATAAGCCATCAGTGAAGAATATGCAACGAAAATAAGGTTTATGAAAAAAGCTGTCATTATAGGAGCCACCTCAGGAATCGGAAAAGAACTGGCAAAGGTGCTGTCCCAAAGTAATTATATTGTAGGCCTTGCAGGAAGAAGGGTTGAGTTATTAGCTGAACTTCAAAAAGAGATTCCTTCCATAACATACTTCAAGCGCATTGATGTCACAAAGACAAAAGAGGCAATGAATCTGCTGGAGGACCTTATAAATGAAATGGGTGGAATGGATCTGACCGTTATTAGTTCAGGCGTTGGCTTTCTGAACCCTGACCTTAATTGGGAACAAGAGAAGGAAACCATTGATGTCAATGTTTCTGGCTTTGCTGCCATGGTAAATGTCGCTATTAAACAGTTCCTAAAACAGGGCTCAGGACATCTTGTGGGTATATCATCTATTGCTGCGATTCGAGGAAATGGCGATGCCCCTGCATATAATGCTTCGAAGGCTTTTGTGTCAAATTATCTGGAAGGCATACGGCAGAAAATAATTAAGTTAGGGACCAATATTATAGTTACAGATATACAGCCTGGTTATGTCGACACATCTATGGCAAAAGGAGGAAAATTGTTCTGGGTAGCTTCTCCGGAAAAGGCTGCATGGCAAATATATAAGGCTATCAAACACAAAAAGAAACATGTTTATATTACAAAGAGGTGGCGCCTCATAGCATGGTTGCTTAAAGTTGTACCTGATTGGATATATAACAAATTATAAGAAGACAGGAATCAGATATAAAAATTCACCAGCAAGATGATTATAGAGATGGCGGTTAATAATACTTTTTACATCCTTGATGTCTTTGCCAAAGAAAAATATGCAGGCAATCAGCTTGCAGTGGTGATAGTTGAAAACCATATTTCTGATGCAGAAATGCAGAAAATTGCCAGAGAATTTAACTTCTCGGAAACAACATTTACCCTATCTGACAAGCCAGTAAACAGCGGATACAATGTCCGCATATTCACGCCAGAAAGAGAAGTCCCCTTTGCAGGGCATCCGACATTGGGAACCGCTTATGTTATACAAAAGGAAATAATAAAAAAGCCTGTTGATACCATAATCCTTAATTTAAAGGCAGGACAGATACCGGTAACGCTTGATTACAAAGATGAAAGAATCGAAAAGCTGACAATGAAACAAATTGAGCCGACCTTTGGAAAAGTGTTCGATGCTGAAAAACTTGCATCAGTCTTAAAACTCAACAATTCTGAAATTGATTCCAGATTTCCGATAGAAGAGGTTTCTACAGGACTGCCTTTTATCATAGTGCCTTTGAAAACATTGAATTCCGTCAAGAAAGCGCGAATAGATAAAGAAAAATATTTTGACCTGATTAAAGATACTGATGCGAAGGCTATTTTCATTTTCTGCCCGGAAACATACAAAAAAGAGAATCACCTTAATTCCCGCATGTTTGCGCCCTATTATGGGATTGATGAAGACCCTGCAACAGGAAGCGCAAACGGATGCCTTGCAGGGTATCTTGTGAAACATCGTTATTTCGGGAATGACCTTATTAACATAAGGGTTGAGCAGGGATACGAAATAGGAAGGCCGTCATTACTGCATTTAGAGGTGATGAGAAAGGGTCATAAGATAGATGTGTATGTAGGTGGAAATGTTATGGAGGTTGCGAAAGGAGTTCTGTTATAGCATAGAAATCAATCTTTGATTGACAATTAAAGGGGAAGAAATCTCCGAGGGTAAAGGACTTTGAAAAGTATCTTTTAAAGTTTTGATACAACCAAAATATGGATAAAATCATCTTAAGGCCAGAATATTTCCTTCTCATTTTCATTGGGATGTGGATTATGATTTCGATTGTAATATCACGGGTGAGCGGATGGGGTTCCCTTGCTGAGATTTATCGTTACACAGATCCATTTAACGGTAACAGATGGAGATTCCAGAGTGCAGGAATGCGGTGGATGATGTCTTACAATAACTGTCTGACCATAGGCTCAAATGAAAGGGGACTTTATCTCTCCATATTTTTTATATTCCGATTCGGTCATCCTCCACTCTTCATCCCCTGGAACGATATTTCTATCACTAACAAAAAGGGTCTTTTATTCAAATATATAGAATTCAGATTCCGAAGATTCCCCTCGCTTTTTCTAAGAATAAATAAACGCGTAGGTGAGAGAATCGTACATTCTGCTCATATTTCATTATCAGATGTTGGTAAAATTTCCTAATGCTGTTCAACAAAAACAATGTAGGGCAGGGCTTTAGCCTTGCGGATACAAACAACCTGAGTAGCATTTTATGCAGGTTATAATTAGGGAAATAAAAGAAGGCGATGCTGAAGGATTTTTAAACCTCTGCAAGAGACTCGATGAAGAAACTCAATTTATGATGTTTGAACCCGATGAAAGGCGCACTAAAATAGAAGAACAGAGCAATGAAATAAAGGGTATCCTGCAAGGAAGATTATTATTGGTTATGGAGCCATAAATTTATGGCAATATTATTATCGCTCATATTGCCAGCCTGGCTGCACTTATTGCTATTTATTGATGCAAAATAGTATCCACCCGATAACTCTCAAACGGAGCTATTTGATGATAAATTAAAGGTATAGATAACCTAAAATTAAGTTGTTAAATTCTTTAAAAGGGGATGTCATGGTTAGACCGAAGGCGGACTTAAAATAGAAGGTATTATCATAGCCAGCAGTTAATGAATAATACATACTATTTGACATACTAATATTATGTGTTATAATTATGCATATAATTGGATAATAATAGGGCGTGAGGTTTAATTATGTCTTTTACAGCAATCAAAAGAATCGGTATTTCAATCCCTGATTCAATACTTAAAGATCTGCAAAATTTAGTGCCTGAACGGAAACGGAGCGAATATATTGTTAGGGCTTTAGAGGAAAAGCTTGAAGATGAAAAGAAAAGGAGACTGCGTGAGGAAATGATTAAGGGTTACAAAGCGAATGCAGGTATAGATGCCGCAATTGCAGAGGAGTGGCGTCCACTGGAAGAAGAGGCTGGGAAGTTTATAGGAGTTAAAGAGCCAAAAACTAAACCTTACAGGAGGAAATCAGGTGGTCTTCCCAAAAAGAGGTGAGGTTTATTATGTAAATTTTGATCCTACTATGGGCGTGGAGATTAAAAAGACTCGTCCAGCACTTATTATTCAGAACGATGTTGGAAATATGCACTCTCAAGCAACTATTGTAGCAGCTATTACATCTACTGAGAGAGAGGCTTTTCCTTACGAGGTCTTTTTAAAGGCAGGAGAGGGAGGATTACAAAAAGACTCCACTGTTCTTCTGAACCAGATTAGAACAATTGATAAGAAAAGATTAGGCAAAAGACTCGGAACAATTTCCTCTGAAAGCATAAAGAAGGTGGACAAAGCTATTGAAATAAGCCTTGGATTAATTAAGTTTTGAGCAGAGGTATCCCCGGATAAATACACACAGCCAGATTTTTCCTACATTGTAATATTTATTTAATTCTTGCCTTAGCGCTTAAACTCCTGTATCATACACCTACAAACAGGAGGGCTTTATGGACAATCGGGACATAAGCAGCGCCTTCTCTGAACTTTCCACTCCGCAGAGTATTGGGAGGGGCTATTGAGGAGTGAATTAGAGAATGATATTGACAAATATTTAAATATTGCTTATCATCTTTCTAAAGGATACGAAAGATGGGAAAATTAATCGTAGAGTTACCAGACGAAATACACGGAGAACTTAAAAAGAAGGCTGCCACCAACCATAAAACACTAAAGGATATTGTCACGAGGCTTATTGATGAATACCTGCATGTGCCAGAGAAACAGGTGTCTACTAAAAAAAAGACAGGCCTCTGCGGAAGCTGGGACGATGCGAGAACGGCTGATGAAATTATAAAAGACATTAAAAGCCGCAGAAGATGGTTTGCAAAAAAGAGAAATTAAGAAGATGGGTAGATACATACTTGATACCGACATATGTATTTACTGGCTAAAGGGCAATGAGAATATTGAAAGGAACATAATCAGTGGTGGATTGGAGAATGTTTTTATCACTGTTATAACTGAATGTGAACTCTTCTATGGCGCATTTAAATCTACTAAGAAAGAGAAAAATCTGGCAGTAGTTGAGGATTTAAAGAAAAAGATTCGAACGCTTCATACCAAAGAAGGCACTTCATATATCTACGGGAAAATAAAATCAGAATTAGAAGGCAAAGGACAGATACTGGATGACGCAGACCTTCTTATTGCAAGCATAGCCATTTCAAATAATGCAACCCTTGTAACAAATAATACTGAGCATTTTAAAAGAATTAAAGATTTGAAGATAGAGAACTGGAATTAGTCTCTTCCATGCAGCAAAAAGTGATGTAAAGGGTATTAAACGATGCTATTTTTAGTAATAAGCAACCCGCAGCCATCGAAACCAAAAGATGTCAGAAATGCAAGATTAGAATTTAGACGCTGGATTGATGATTTAAAATCAAAGAAGAAGGAAGGTGAGAGGGCAGGTTGAATGGAGGCTGATTTTATGGCGACAACGAACCACTCGATTCATAGCAATTTTGTTCAGGTAAATGGTCTGAACATTCATCATCTAACTGCTGGGGAGGGAAAACCTGTAGTGCTTCTGCATGGCTGGCCGACATCCTCATATTTGTGGCGTAAGATTATTCCTCCTCTTGCAAGGACAGTGAAGGTTATTGCGCCTGATCTGCCCGGTTTTGGCAAATCAGACAAGCCATTGGATGCTTCTTATACTCACAACTATCACTCAGCGATTCTTCGTGATTTTTTGAATAAGCTAAATATAGGTAAAGTTTCCATAGTGCTCCATGATGTGGGCGTACCGATTGGATTGCTCTGGGCCATTCGGAATCCGGTCAAAATAGAGAAAATAGTAATTTTGAACTCCCTTTTTTATCCCGACGGTTGCTGCAAACTTTTTTATACATACAAGATTTCTCTGTTTAGAAGACTCTTAATGACTGTTCCATACCCCAAAACCCCTATCTTGCTAAAGTTCCTTCTATTGGGGATACGTACTGCCGGGGTTAGGAAGTTGATATTTACTCTATGGCCTGGAATATACATGGTTATGACAAAGGGTGTAAAAAACAAGAAAGTAATGACAAAAGATGTGATCAAGGATTATCAGGTTCCATTTGCAGGCGATAAAGGGCGACAGATTCTTGAAAAGACCTATGTCGGACTTGAACTTGACGAGCTTGAAGAAATAATACGCGCACTCCACACTATAAAAGTTCCTGTCCATATTATTTATGGAGAAGATGACTGGGTGCTTCCTCATCTCGGTGAGGAAAATCGCCGTTTACAGAAAGATTTACTAAATGCTCGTCTTACTGCTGTCCCTAACTGTGGTCATTTTATTCAGGAAGACCAGCCGGAAAAGCTGAGTGAACTGTTAATCGAGTCTTTAAAGGAGTGAAGCCATGTGCAGGGCAGTTTTTATCTTAACCTGCTAAAATTATGAATACCTAAAATATCCAAGGAGGTTCTACTACTATGGAATTTAATGATGTAAAATGGAATCATATCCGCCGTCTCTTTAATGATGCCTTTAACAGCTCTTTCCACTACGCAATTGCCACGATCAATGAAGATGGATTTATGGAAGGATTAGAGTTTTTAAAGGAGTAGCATAGCAGGTTAGCCCATGCTAAGCTTATACCATGCCATCCAATGGCTACACGAATTTGGCGAGAAACTCCGCAACGTACCCTGTTTTGAGATATATCTCAACCGTGACCCCAGACGCACCAAACCTGAGAATCTGAGGACGGAGATTTGTGTGCCGATTGAGTAGCCACAAGCTCAGAAGACACGGTATAATTACAGATTGCTCTGGAAAGGGAATAAAGCTATGAAGAAATTGCAGGGAGATATCAAAAAACATCTCGATGCCTTCCGTAAGCGCATGGAGGCCAATTTCAATTCGGAACGGGCAATACAGGAAAAGCGCTACCTTAAAAGCCCATTCAAATTTTTCGGCACCTCACTGCCCTTTGCCGATAAATTGGCCAAAGAGTTCAGGCGGACTAATAAAGATGCAGGACGGGAACTTGTCTTTGAACTGGCAGAAAGGCTTTGGAGTTCGGAATACCACGATGAAAAGCGACTCGGCTTAAGAATCCTGCAATACCATCCTGAATATCTCGACTTGACAGTAATGCCGTTGCTTGAGCGAATGCTTGAACAGTCCAGAGGCTGGGATCTTGTAGATGATATATCCATACATATTGTCAGTGTAGTTCTGGAGAAGGACAAAAAGGCATTTGAGTATCTTAAAAGATGGAGCAAGTCTGAAATTTTCTGGATGAGGAGGGCCTCTCTGATCTCACAGATTCTCCTTTTCAGAAAGAACGAAGGCGATAAAAAGCTTTTCTTTGATTTCGCGGAGAGGATGGTTTCAGAGAAGGAATTTTTTATCAGAAAGGCGATTGGGTGGGGCATAAGGGAGATGTCAAAGGCAGATCCTGATGAAGCTTTTAATTTCCTCATGAAAATAAAAGATAGGGCATCAGGCCTTACACTCAGGGAAGGCGCGAAAAGGCTTCCGGCCCACCAAAGAGTAGTGTTAAATATTAAAAAATAGGTTGCTAATTATGGTCATTTCTGTTGAGGCGACAAAAATTTTGTCTTATTGACAAAGGACCTAATTTGTTTTACGATAATCTTATCGATATAAAAAAAGGAGGACAAACAAATTGGCGACAACTACAATATCCCCGAAATATCAGGTGGTAATTCCCAAAGATGTCAGGGAAAAGCTGCATCTTAAGAGCGGGCAGAAAATGACCGTTGTTACAAAGGGAGGCGTGATATACTTTATTCCTGAAAAACCCCTGTCGTTTTTCCGCGGATTTCTCAAGGGGATGGATACTGGAGACATTCGGGAGGATGAAGAGCGATAATGTTCCTCGTCGATTCCTCGGGTTGGATCGAATTTCTGACAGACGGCCAGCATGCAGAAAAATATGCAAAATATCTGAAAGACCCTTCAAAAATAAAAACTCCTACCATTGTGCTATACGAAGTTTATAAAAAGATAAAGAGGGAAAGGACAGAAGAAGAAGCCCTTTTGGCAGTATCCCTTATAAACAGGACTTCGGTAATTCCGTTAAGCGAAAGTATAGCTCTTTTTGCTGCTGACCTGAGCCTTCAGTATTCCCTTCCAATGGCAGATGCCATTGTTTATGCAACTGCACTTGAAGATGGATGCAAGGTTGTGACCAGCGATGCGCATTTTCAGGGACTTGACAAGGTAGTATTTATTTAATAATGAGCGACCTCGAAAAAATCCGCAAGCTCGTAGGCACAATCACAAAAGAACAGCTTCGCTATGTTGATTCCTTCATTGGAGAAGATATTGGAATTTTCATGCCGATAGGAGGGCCGTGTTTTTATGCCATGACACCAATGCATAACCATCCTTCATATATGTTTGTCCTGCCATTCAATGACCAGACCTCTATAAATATTAACGGAAAGATAATAACAGCTAAGCACGGAAAACTATTCGCTCTATCGCCTGACATTGTCCATCACGAGTGCCCATCAGATTACTCACCCCGATATATAGCTATCTTCGTAGATAAAGGGTTCTTTGAGAAACAACTCTCTCAGTATCCAATAAAACAGGGTATTGTTTTCCATGGAGAATCGTATGATGTAGCCCCGAATCTTTTACCGTTGTTAAAGCGATTCATGATAGAGGCTGATAATAAAATGTCAGGCTCCGAGGCTGTTCTGCATGGCCTGAGCCTTGAGATATGCCACACCGTAATCAGGAGTATCTTTAATTTTATCCCTGACAATGACAGAATATCATCTCGCATAGAAATAGACAGGGTCGTCGAATATCTCCACTCCAATCTTGATAAAAAAATCACTGTTGAAGTAATGGCAAAGATTGCATATATGTCACCCTCTCATTTCGCTCGCATATTCAAACAAGAGATTGGGACGTCACCTGTAGATTACCTGAACCAGATACGCATGGAAATGGCAAAGAAACTTCTTCTTGCAGGAGATAAGTCCATTACAGAAATAGCCCTTAAATGTGGATTTAACAGCTCATCTTACCTATCAGCCTGTTTTTACAAGAGATATAAAATAACCCCTTCTGAATATCAAAACAGCCTGAAAAATGGCAGCATTTCTAAAAACCATAGCAGAATATTGAAAGTCTGAAATCTGTCTTTTAATTTATAATTAATAATAAATCTCAGCAATAAGGGTTGTCATTGCGAGCCAAAGGCGACGCAATCTTGCCTTTTGTAAAGAGATTGCCACGTCCCGATTCTTCGGGACTCGCAATGACCGTTACAAGAAGGCGGTAGTTATGTCTTATCAGATACTAATCTTTTTTCACATAATAGGAATTACTATACTGGGCGGGGCATTGATTTTCGGGCAGCTTCACCAGTTTAGGGCGAGAAGAAGCCACGACATTAATTTTATAGCTGAAACATACAGGACATTATATCTGACCATCGTGCCTTTTGCTCCATTAGGTGGTATAACAATTTTACTAACTGGCATAGGACTTATTATTCTCGGAAGCTATCAGATCA